>JANNQJ010000068.1:0-2988 GCA_031400675.1 Cyclobacteriaceae bacterium | reverse complement strand
GACTTCTACTTCTTTTAACCCATTCGTGAGGAGTGTACTCCCCGTACTGACGATATCACAAATAGCATCGGCTAAACCAATTCCCGGTGCAATTTCCACCGATCCACTGATTTCATGAATGCCTGCTGAAAGATTGTTCGTTCGCAGGAATGCTTGAACAATGTTGGGGTAGGAGGTGGCTATATTTTTCCCATTGAAGTAGGAGAGGTCTTTATAATTTTCAGATCGTGGGATGGCCAGTGAAAGCCTGCATTTGGCGAAATCAAGTCGCTTGACTATTTCATTCTGTTTTTGTTTTTCAGCGAAGATGTTTTCTCCCACAATTCCTATGTCGGCTACTTTATCCTCCACATATTGTGGAATATCATCGTCACGCAGAAAGAGAAGTTCAACTGGAAAATTCCTCACCTGTGTTTTCAACTGGTCTTTTCCGTTAAAAAAAAGCCCGCTTTCTTTCAACAGCTGCAACGAACCTTCCTGCAGGCGTCCTGATTTTTGAATGGCAATTCGGAGGACCTCACCCCCTTGCCCCCTCTCCCGAGGAGAGGAGGAATATTGTTGTTTACTTTTCTTATCACTATTTTATTTCATTTCAATTTTCTTTACTCTCTTCCTTCCTTCCTCTCCTCTGGAGAGGGAGGTTGTCCGAAGGACGGAGGGTGAGGTGCAATAAAAAAAGGCTTGCCGGATCGCGGCAAGCCTTTTTACAAAGTCTTATAGTTTAGTTAAAACATAAACCTGCCACACATCGTGCTGTTAACATGATGGTGGTGATGATTGTTTATGTTTGCAGTTCCTTTCATTATTGTATGACTCAAAGAAAAGAAACAATTTTAGATTATCAAAACTATTGTTGGAAATCCATGCGTTGGGTGCTTGTTTCGTTGTGTTTGTTAACGGCCTGTGGAGATAACGAGAATACACGGAAACACCGGTTCTTGCTGAAGGGAAATATTGCGTTAGAAGACCGAAACGATGATTTAGCTATCCGCTATTTTAGGGAAGCACTAAAAATAGACTCATGTTTTGCAGATGCACATAATAATATCGGTACAGCCATGTTCCGACAGAAGCTATACGAGGAAGCGTTGAATTCTTACAATCAGGCCATCGTTTGCCAACCCAAATTTTCGGGTGCCTATTTTAATCGGTCGAGCACGCTATATGAGCTAAACAAGACCACAGAGGCGTTAATGGATGTTGAAAAAATTCTTTTAATACAACCCGATACAATCCCTGCGCTCTTTTTGCGTGGACTCATCCTCACAAAGATGAGAGAATTTAATAAAGCCGAGGACTCTTTTTCAAAAGTTTTGCTAAACGATTCTTTGAATACGGAGGTATATGTTAACCTGGGAACACTTAGTTATTATCAGAAAAAGTATTCCGATGCGGAGAATTATTTGAATAAAGCAATAGCCATTAATCCATCAGAATCGAATGCGTACAATGCTTTAGCGCTGATAGAAACTGCCAACAACAACTTGGAGCTTGCCATGAAACATATGAGTAAGGCACTTTCACTCAAGCCTGGCGATGCCTTTTATCGGAATAACCGTGGTTATATCTATTTATTAAAAAAAGAGATGCCCCTGGCATTAGAGGATATTAACTACAGCATTTCTACTGATCCTTATAATGGTTGGGCTTATCGTAATAAGGGAATTTATTATTTAAAAACGGGGGATGCTGCCTCTGCAATCAGGATGCTTACTCAGGCAATTGAGTTGGAACCTTTTGTTGAGATGAGTTATTATTATCTGTCGGAAGCATATGCGAGAGTAGGAGATCGTGAAAAGGCTTGTGCTGCCTGGCTGGAGGCAGTTAACCGGAAAGAGTTTGTGTCGGAGAATTCTAAAAAAAGGCCATGCTAAGATCATAAGATTATGAGGTTACAATGAATCGTCTTTTACAAAAAATAGAAGAAAGCCTGAAGAGAAGTCTTCCGGCTTCATTGGCTCACGAAGTCATGCGTGCCAAACCTATTGGACAAGCGTTTCCTAAATTTGAACACAAACTTCCACCTAAACTGGGAAGCGTACTCATCTTATTGTATGAGGAAAATGGTAGCATAAAATTTCCTTTAATTAAGCGGCCAACCTATACAGGTGCTCATAGTGGACAAGTTAGTTTACCCGGAGGGAAGGCCGAACCTGGAGAAGATATTTTTCAAGCCGCTCTGCGTGAAGGTGAAGAAGAGATTGGTGTCAATAAAAATGATATTCAGGTGATGGGCAGGCTGAGTGATTTTAATGTCTTACCAAGTAATTTTTTGGTTACCCCGATAGTGGCTACAATCAATTACGTTCCAAGATTTATTCCAGACCCGTACGAGGTCGAGAAAATTATTGAAGCGGACTTGCCTGAATTATTACAAGAAGATGCGATTAAAGAAAAGGAGATTCTAGCCGCTGGTCTGTATCCGATGATGGCACCTTATTTCCTGATTGAAAATGAAATTGTCTGGGGGGCAACGGCAATGATGCTTAATGAATTCAGAATGATAATTGATCTGAAACCCTAACCAGAACTTCGAAACCTTATTCTTATTTGGATTAATTCTAAATAGTAATTATCATTACACACTATTTAAAACTACCTAAATGAATAAGATGAATATGTGTTTAAAATACACTGCTTTCATAGCGTTTTTCCTAATTCCAGCGTTAGTCGCAGGCCAAAAGAAAAGTACTATAACAGGCCGAGTTTTGAATGACATGGAGCACCCCATTGAGTTCGCCTATGTGCAACTTTTAGGAACTTCGTTTGGTACAAATACGGGCACTGACGGAACTTTTGTAATGAGAAATGTTCCTTCCGGATCCTACACAATTCAAATTACTCATATCAGTTTCACCAGGGTCTCTCTCCCTGTCGAAACTGAAACTTTAGATGAGTTAATCATAACCCTACAGGATAACCCTAATACGCTTCCACAATTATTCGTGATTAATAAATATGATCAATTGTTTAGTAATGTACCTGGAT
>JANNQJ010000067.1:0-16043 GCA_031400675.1 Cyclobacteriaceae bacterium | reverse complement strand
GCCGCACCGCCCCTTTCGACCGATCATGAATCCTTTCCTCCGTCCTTCGCTACCCTCCACGCTTCTGCACCCGCTGAAATTCCCGGCTCATCGCCTCGTAGTGCTGCTGACGTCGTTCGCCACGCTGGCTCTCGCCGCGCCTTCCCCGGCCGTCAGCGACGCCCGCGTCAAGGAACTGCAGGCGCTCCGCTGGGGCATGTTCATCTGCTGGTCCTTCAGCACGTTCTCCGGCAAGGAGTGGACGCCCGGCATCACCGACGTCGCGTACTTCAAGCCAACGGGCTGCGACACGGACCAATGGGCCCGCACCGCACAGGAAGCCGGCATGGGCTACATCCTTTTTCTCACTCGACAGAGACTTAGCAAGTGTTCTGATTTCATCTATATTTTCTGCAGAAGAATGGTGTATATCATACATGATGATGAGTAATTTGGCGCCAGTAAAAGTCTGCTGGGTAACATCCTCTCCGTCTACACTGGTAACAGCGTAATCGGTAATTTTTGCTGTGGCCTTCTCTTCATTTAGTACATGAGAATCTTTATACGCATAGCCCTCTTGTTCGGTTAAAAATTTTTGAGACCGTACTTTTTCACCATCTTTCTCGAATATAAACTCAATGATTGGTTGTTCCTCCGGTTTCATTTGTTCAGGAATTGTATTCCCGATTTTATAGGCCCGAAAATCAATAAACGGAAGATGGCGCACGGCATAGATACCTAGGAAAAGACTAGTAGCTGTGACTGCTATGATCACTGCATGTCCTTCCATGGTTCGGAGCAATGGATCGTATCGTTTCCGATACCAAAACAAATGAAATACAAATGCCATTAGGATGATATCTTTATAAAACGAATGCCACGGAGTAAGCTTAATCGCATCACCAAAACATCCGCAATCAGTTACTTTATTAAAGTAGGCAGAGTAAAATGTTAGGAAGGTAAAAAACAAAAGCAGACCCAGCAATACCTTTGTTGTCAGGTTCATACGATAGTTGATCAATACCGCTACACCCAGTACAATCTCTAATACAATCAAAAACAACCCAAGTTCCAGTGCATACGGAATAAAGACCTGAAAGAACGAACCAAAATCGGTTGCAAACACCTCAAAATATTCTTCCAGCTTAATCTCCGTTCCGATAGGGTCGTTGAGCTTAATGTGGCCGGAAAAAATAAATATTACTCCAACAAAAAATCTTGAAAATTGATCTATGATCCTATTAATCATTCCGACTTTAGTTTTTATTGTCTTTCATTAAAATAAGAGCAAACACTGCGTAGTTAATCATATCCTGGTAATTTGCTTTCACACCTTCACTCACCAGCGTTTTACCTTCATTATCTTCAATTTGTTTCACCCTTAACAATTTCATAAGAATAATATCGGTGATGGAACTGACACGCATATCGCGCCAGGCTTCGCCATAATCATGATTTTTATCTCGAAGCAACGCATGCGTTTCATTTGTGACTTCATCGTATAAAGGCTCCAGTTCCTCTGCGCTCATTTCTATTTTGGCAGAGTTTACTAATTCTATTTGCAGTAAAGCGATTATGCAATAATTAATAATACCAATGAATTCACCCGAAACTGGATCATCTACCTTTTGAATACCCTTTTCCTGAATACTGCGGATGCGCTGTGCCTTAATAAAAATCTGGTCGGTAATGGAGGGTAATCGCAGAATTCGCCATGCCGTACCGTAGTCGCGGGTTTTCTTGGCAAACAACGTCTTACAATTACTAATTACCTGCTTATATTCGATGGAAGTTTTTTCATTCATGAATGTGAAATCAACGAGGCAAAATACGGCATTTTCAACAAACAAAACACTGAATATCCGGGGGTGCCTTCTTGATTTAAACACTCCTCACGTGATGGGCATACTCAATGTAACGCCCGATAGTTTTTATGACGGAGACCGGTTTACTACTGAAAGCTCTATACTGAATCAGGTTGAAAAGATGCTTACAGAGGGAGCCACGTTTATCGATGTAGGAGGATACTCTTCCCGACCAGGTGCTCAAGACCTATCAGAGAAGGAAGAGATTAACCGTTCGATAACTGCCATTAAACTTATCATCAAAAAATTTCCAACAGCCATACTTTCCATTGATACGTTCCGTTCAGAGGTTGCGCGTCAGGCCATTTTAGAAGGGGCTGGAATGATAAATGATATTTCTGCCGGTGAACAGGATCAGGATATGTTTGCTACAGTTGCAAAGCTAAAAGTACCCTATGTGGCTATGCACATGCGCGGAACTCCTCAAACGATGAAAACCCTGACCGCATATGATAATTTAATAAAAGATATTGCAGATTACTGCCATCAGAAAATTTCGGCCCTTCAGTTATTAGACGTTTGTGATATTATAATAGACCCTGGTTTTGGTTTCGCCAAGACTGCTGACCAAAATTTTCATATCCTCAATCATTTGGATTACTTTAAAATTCTGAACAAACCCATCTTAGTGGGGCTATCGCGCAAGTCAATGATCTGGAAAACATTGGGCACATCCCCTGCAGATGCCCTCAACGGAACAACTGCACTGAACATGGCAGCACTTATCAAAGGCGCAAGTATTTTACGCGTGCACGATGTCAAAGGAGCAATGGAGGTCGTTAAATTATATACGAACTTAACTGGTAACCGGTAACTGGCAACCATTTTGTACCTTTACAACGAATGATCTTTCTTTTCAAAATAGGCTTTTTAGATGTTACGTGGGTCGACCTGATTGACATTGCAATTGTCAGCATTCTTTTATACCAAGTTTACAAGCTTATCAGGGGCAGTATCGCAGTTAACATTTTTTTAGGAATACTTGCCCTATACCTGATTTACTTAATCGTACGAGCTGCTCAAATGGAATTGTTGTCTACTATTCTCGGACAGTTTATGGGAGTTGGCGTGTTGGCCATCATCATTCTTTTTCAACCAGAGATTCGGAAATTTTTGTTGGTGATCGGTCGAAGTACTGAATTCCGTGAGAATTTTTTTAAAAATCTCGCCAACTGGCGCCACCAATATCACGATGATTTTGATGTACACCAGGTGATTGAAGCCGCCAAGACGTTAAAAGCAACTAAGACTGGTGCCCTCATCGTTTTCTCCCACGATACGGAGTTAAGATTTTACATTGAAACAGGAGATGCCCTGGATGCACAGGTAACAAAAGGACTTCTCCTTTCAATATTTAATAAAAGCAGCCCCTTGCACGATGGTGCCGTAATCATTTACAAAGGTCGAATTAAAGCCGCACGGTGTGTATTGCCAGTAAGCGAGAATGATAATCTACCAGCCCATTATGGTTTAAGACATCGTTCAGCCATCGGTATGTCTGAAAATACCGATACACTTGTTATGGCTATTTCCGAAGAAACCGGAAGACTTATTCTTGCCCGCAACGGAAAATACATACGGGGATTAAAACTAAAACAGGTGGAGCAGAAAATCCTGGAGTACCTTCACCGTGAAGAGCCTACAAACTGGGATGAAATCCTGGATGTAGAACCCGAAGAGGCTAAAGCATGATTATCGACAACAAGAATGAGTGAATCAATTCTTCCAAATTGCTCCTACACCTGCCTCCCATAACAACTTATTCAATGCAGGGATGTCTTTGTCCAGTAGTTGACGAGCGCTGGTCTGTAAGGTAGTCCATTCTGCCGTTAGCTCTTGAAGTCGGTCAAGAGAAGGTTTATTGATCCGCGGAATATCACTTTCTACATGATTAATCAGGAACATGTAATTCGCTGTGAACTTATTTGGAAAGTTTTCGACATCGTCATACGCTTTTGATTTGCGTTGAATCATGTCCTCATCCCATGCTTTCATACGCTGAATCAGTGCATTCCCCTCTTTTTTAAGCGTACTGTATTTTTCATCAGACGATAAGGTGGTGAGAAGTTGTTCAAGCTGTTCCCGTTTTTCATTCAGGGTATTCACCATCTGATGCATTTTGATGAGTTCTGCTTCCATGCCGCTCATCAATGCATGGTACTCCTGGTATACTTTTGCATCAACTTCGTACAATGGATTGGGAAGTATTTCAAAAGTTGTGGCGGCAGTTTGATCACCCATTTTTAGTACGAGTGAATATTTTCCCGGTGAGGCCTTGTGGCCGCGGTAATTGCTTTCGATGTATACATTAGGAACACCACCCATGGTGGGGTAACGCAAGTTCCATACAAAACGATTAAGCCCTTTCGACTTTGGTAATGCAGGATCGGCTGACGGTCCACCATCATAACTTAAAAACGTGCTGTCAGTAATTGAACTTAAACTACGAACCAACTTACCCTGGGCATCTTGGATTTCCATTGTTATGTGTTCCGATTTCTTGAGTTCTGGTAATTGATAATAGACAACTAATCCTGTAGATGGATTAACCCCACGAGAAGGATGGGTACCATCGAATTCAGATGAAGATTGATTCATCTCACTTGATCCGTTCACAAGCATGGCATTTTCGGGCTGGAAGAGTGTAAAGGCGATCTGTTCATTTTTATACTGACGCACCAAACCCAGATCATCCAGTATCCAAAATGACCTTCCCGAAGTTGAGGCAATGAGGTCGCCCTGGTGAACTCTTAAATCGGTAATAGGAGTTATGGGCAAATTCAATTGAAAAGGTGTCCATTCCTTACCGCCATTCCAGGAAATATAAATACCTGTCTCAGTGCCTGCAAAAAGCAAATCCTTGCGCTTGTCATCCTCACGTACTACTCTTGTAAATGCTCCATACGGAATACCTTTACTGATGTTCGTCCAGCTTTTTCCGTAATCAGAAGTTTTATAAAGACCAGGCGTATGGTCATTGAATTTAAAACGGGTGGTGGCAATGTAGGCCGTTGCAGGATCATGGGGGGATACTTCTATCGCGTTAATCAAACACTCTTGTAAACCAGTTGGCGTAACATTTTGCCAGGTTGTTCCTCCGTTGCGGGTAATGTGCACAAGCCCATCATCACTGCCTGTCCAAATTACTCCCGCCTCATTTGGCGACTCCATGATGTAACTCAGCGTTCCATAATTTTCAGCACCAACCGCTTCATTTGTATAGGGTCCACCACCTTTTCCCTGTTTATCTTTTTCATTTCGGGTAAGATCAGTTGATGCTTCCGTCCACGTCACGCCCATATCAGTTGTTCGCAATACATATTGCGCCCCGTGATAGTATGTATTGGGTGCATGCTTTGACCAGATTATTGGTGCGTTCCAATTGAAACGATATTTCATGTCTTTAGCATCGCGCGCCAGATATTGAATGGGCGCAGCCATAATGCTGGTTCCTGCTTTTGCTTTTGTGTCCAGTACCTCAATGGTACCGAGATAACTTCCTCCCAATACAAAACGTGGATCGTCAGGATTAAAAGCAATGAAGGCACTTTCCCCGCCTGCAGAATAAGTCCAGCTAGACTCCGTGATTCCGCTACTACCCAATTCCCGATTAGCGATCACAACTGAAGAATTGTCTTGCTGGCCTCCATAGATCCGGTACGGAAAACTATTGTCGACATTGATGCGATAGAATTGAGCCGTGGGCAAGTCTTGCATGGACCATGTTTTGCCATGGTTCACTGTAATGGCAGCACCACCGTCATCTGCGAGTACCATGTTTTTTGAATTGTGGGGGTTAATCCATAGATCATGGTAATCACCATGTGTAGAAGAGATATCTTCCCAGGTTTTTCCTCCATCGATTGATCGCAATGCCGGAGCACTCATCACATATATCGTATTTTCATCTTGCGGATCGGTGAACAACTCAATGTAGTACCAGGCCCGCTGAATCAGGCGATGATCGTTGGATATGCGCGTCCAGCTTTTTCCCGCATTGTTAGAAACAAACAAACCACCTAACTCCTTATCAGAATCACTTTCAATAAGCACATAAACTTTTTCAGAATTCGAACGGCAAACCGACACGGCCATCTTACCCAATTCTTTTGGCAACCCCTTCTGAATTTTCTCCCAGCTTTCACCACCATCCGATGTTTTATAAAGTCCGCTGCCGGTACCTCCGCTAATCACTTTCCAAGGCAGTCGGCCATACTCATTCATGGCAGCATAAAGCACTCTTGGATTATTCACATCCATCGATAATTCCACACATCCGGTTTTATCATCGACATACAAAACTTTTTTCCAGGTAACACCTCCGTCTATTGACTTATACACTCCACGTTCTGGAGATTTTCCGTACAACGGTCCTTGAGCTGCCACGTAAACAATATCAGGGTTCTTTGGGTGTATAGTAATACGTGAAATGTGTTGTGTTAATGTCAGGCCCATTTTCTTCCAGGACTTTCCTGCGTCTGTCGATTTGTAAACACCATCACCATGGTGAGTCATTACTCCACGAACAGCATGTTCACCCATACCCACATAAACTGTGTTGGGTTCACTCTCTGCTACAGCAATAGCGCCTACTGAACCCGTTGTAAAATATCCATCCGATATATTCTTCCATGAGTTTCCCAGATCATCTGTTTTCCAAACTCCACCACCTGTTGTACCCATATAATAGGTGTTCATATCCCCAATCACACCCGTGGCACAATTCGATCTTCCTCCGCGGAAAGGCCCAATGCTTCTCCATTTTACAGACTTGTAATATGCATTAAGATCAACTGTTGTAGAAGTTGAAGCTGTTGAGGGCTGTTCCTTTTTGTTACGTTGTGCATTTGCTGCAATACATACTAACAGTGAAAGCACGATAAGGGTAAATCTTTTCGTCATTGATGTTAATGTTGAGCTTTAAAAGATGGTTAATTTATTTCAGTACAGTAAGTTCCTTTCCGACTTCGGTAAAGGCCTGGATCGCTTTATCCAAATGATGTTTGTCGTGTCCTGTTGAAATTTGTACCCGAATGCGTGCTTTACCTTTCGCTACAACAGGAAAAAAGAATCCAATCACATAAATTCCCTTCTCTAATAATTTTTCTGCAAACTTTTGCGCAAGCGGAGCTTCATACAGCATAATGGGTACAATGGGGTGTTCTCCTTGTTTAATGTCGAACCCAGCTTTGGTCATTTCAGTTCTGAAATATTTTGTATTCTGTTCCAACTTGTCGCGTAATGCTGTGGTCTCTGAAAGCATATTAAACACCTCAATAGACGCACCAACAATAGAAGGTGCCAATGTATTTGAAAACAAATATGGTCTTGAACGCTGTCGCAGCATTTCAATAATCTCCTTTCTTCCGGAAGTAAATCCACCCGATGCTCCGCCTAACGCTTTACCCAATGTTCCGGTAATAATATCTACCCTGCCGATTACTCCACAGTATTCGGGAACACCTCGTCCGGTTTTTCCAATAAAGCCGGTAGAGTGACACTCATCGGTCATCACAAGTGCTTCATACTGATCGGCCAAATCACAAATCTTATCAAGTTGTGCAATGGTACCATCCATTGAAAAGGCTCCGTCAGTTACAATCATGATCTGGTTTGCTCCCGCTTTTTTCGCGTCTTTCAATTGCTTTTCCAAATCCACCATGTCGTTGTTTTTGTAACGATAGCGCATGGCTTTACACAACCTCACCCCGTCAATAATAGAGGCATGATTTAATTCATCAGAAATGATAGCATCCTTTTCCCCCAGCAAGGGTTCAAATACCCCGCCATTAGCATCAAAAGCTGCTGCGTACAGGATCGTATCCTCCGTTCCCAGGAATTCAGAAATCTTTTTCTCAAGTTCTTTATGAATATCCTGGGTACCACAAATAAAGCGTACAGATGACAAACCAAATCCGTGCGAGTCAATCGCTCGTTTAGCCGCTGCAATCACACGTGGATGAGAAGAAAGCCCCAGATAATTATTCGCACAAAAATTGATTACTTCACTCCCGGTGTTCGTTTTAATATCGGCCCCCTGTGGAGTAGTGATAATTCTCTCTGTTTTATACAGACCAGCTTCACGAATGGATTCAAGTTCCTTTTTTAATATGGGTTGCAGTTTTTTGTACATGGATTAGATTTTTTGCGGTTCTCGTAACGGATATTTTCTACGAATCGGATTAATCAGATACAGATTTCGGGTTGTAAAGCTGTTGGGATGAATAAGCATAAATTCCTTTTGCCATTCTTCCCACCGCACTGGCTCAGTGCCTTTAAAGGCAGCTGTATCTATCTTTTTTGAAATCAGGTATTCTTCAAAACTCACGGTTCAAAGGTAATTGGTTCTGACAAAGTACAATTACCAACCCGTAACGAAATCGTATTTTTATTTAACTTTCGACCACCTTTAAAGGATATGAAACAACACAAAATTCTGATCATTGGAGCAGGAGGCCAATTAGGCGCTGAACTTACCCAAGGCCTTTGGCATCTGTATGGAAAAGAGAATGTAATCGCTACCGATATTAAAGATCCCCAGGGCATCCTTTCACAGGGGAATTTTGAAATACTGGATGTACTCAAGCAAAAACATTTATTTGAGTTTGTTCAAAAAAATAAGATCACACAAATCTACCACCTGGCTGCGGTGTTATCTGCCACGGGTGAGAAAAATCCAAAATTTGCCTGGCATCTGAATATGGACGGGCTCGTGCATGTATTGGATGCAGCAGTTGAATTCAAATTAGATCGTGTATACTGGCCCAGTTCGATTGCTGTATTCGGCCCCACCACTCCAAAACAAAATACACCGCAAGATACCATCATGGACCCCACTACAATCTATGGTATCAGTAAACTAGCGGGTGAACGTTGGTGCGAGTGGTATCATCGGAAAATGGGGGTTGATGTTCGCAGTCTTCGGTATCCCGGATTGATCGGCTATAAAACCAAGCCCGGTGGTGGTACCACCGATTATGCCGTTGACATTTATTTTAAAGCCCTGACAGATAAAAAATTTGAATGTTTCCTGAAGCCTGATACGTATCTACCCATGATGTATATGGATGATGCTGTAAAGGCAACTCTCGATTTAATGAAATCACCTGCAGAAAAAATTAAAATACGTTCAAGCTATAATATTTCAGCCATAAGTTTTTCTCCGACTGAAATTGCAGCAGAAATAAAGAAACATATTCCCGGTTTTTCAATCAGCTACAATCCTGATTTTCGTCAGGCTATTGCCGATAGTTGGCCAAAGTCTATTGATGACTCTGCAGCCAGAAAAGATTGGGGCTGGAGTAATTCTTTTGGATTAAAGGAGATGACAAGGGAGATCTTGGAGCACTTACCTGCTTTGTTGTCGCAGGAAGCTTAATTCTTTAGCGAATCACCATTACCTTTACTGCTCGCTGAAATGAGGGGGAATTATATTTTAAAATATACAATCCTGATTTCACGTGTTCGCCAAGTGTAAATTCCTGTATCCCCGAAGAAGTAATAGCACCTGTAAGCATTACCCTTCCCTGCATATCAAATAATGAAATACCATCCTGAGGTGTAGGGTTAAAAGTTACGTTCAATTTTAATACTGAAGAAACCGGATTAGGATATACTTCAACACTTCGTTCGCCTCTATAGTTTACAAATTCGATATTGAAATATTCGAATGTACCATCCAGATCAATCGCTTTTAGTCTATAGTAATTTGGTCCTGAATAAGGTGCTGAGTCAATATACGAGTAGTGTTTGACAGAAGAAGTCTGACTGCCCAATGCAGGTACTTCGGCAATCGTAAAGAACGCAAGGTTTTCAGCGGCTTTTTCAATTTCAAAGCGATCGAAATTATCTTCTTTTTCAGTTGCCCAATCAAGTGATACTACACTTCCCTCTAACGCAGCAGTAAAGTAAAGAAGTTTGATAGGAAGTGTTCCACTGGAACAGAAAACACTACCTGAGCCTTCAGTACAACCACCTCCTGCAAAAAAGCTACCGGGGTCTCCTACTAAGTTTGAATTATCTCCGACTGTGACAGTTCCAGTAACTGAAACTGAACCTCCGCTTGAAATGCTAAAATTGGTATTATCATCCGCCACAAAATTTCCCTCTACGATCAGGTCACCTGAAACAGAGATGGATGAGGCATCGTCCATAATAAGATCACCATACACAATTAAGGTCCCTGTGATATTCAATGTTAAATTATCACCATTTACATTAAAATCGCCCCAAACATAAAGTGAACCATCCACCGTAATGGTAACATTATTTCCGGCCGTAATATCACCTGGTGTAACTATATCTCCAATATCAAGACTTGCTCCAAAATCAATGGTTAATCCCGAAAAATCGTTGAAAGTCAGATCAGCGATTGTATAACTAAATGTATTCTGTACTAATGCAACCCTACTTGCATTAATTGTAACACTCTCTGAAATATCATCTCCTATGTCAATGCCGCCTAACCAATTTGCTGCATTATCCCAATCGCCTGTTGTTGTAAAAGTAGGCTGAGCATATGCTCCGCTAATAAACAAGACCATTGTCACTGAGAATAAAAGCCATTTACTTCGAAACCGCATGCGTACCACTTTAATAGTTTCTCAATATACTAATTCCTGAGGACATGAGTACTCAGAGTAAAGTTTTTTACCTAAAAACAGCGTTTCAAGCCGATTTACTTATTTTTCAGAATTTAACTTTATCTTTTGCCTTTCAGATTTTCTCATTGAATGAACCAACTTAAAAAACTTGCGGGCGAAACCGTGCTCTATGGTCTGGGGAACATCATTCCCCGCTTCTTAAACTTTTTGTTGGTATACCTGCATACCGCTGTATTTGCCCCCGAGCAATATGGTGTAATAACAAAGTTATTTGCCTTCGTTGCGGTGATTAACATGGTTTTCATGTTTGGCATGGAGACATGCTACTTTCGGTTTGCTACAAAGCCCGATGCGGATGAAAAAAGAATCTTTAATCTGGCACAAACGGTAGTTGTTTCTGTCAGCTTGCTGCTTTCCGTAATTTTTATTGTGCTCGCGAATCCTATTGCCGGTGAACTATCCATACCCGGTAATTCACATCTTGTGATCTGGCTGGTCATGATCATGTTTATAGATGCCATTGTGGCTATTCCCTTCGCGCGCCTGCGGCTGGAAAAGAAAGCAAAACAATTTGCCTCCTACAAACTCATGAACATTGTTCTCGTGGTAGGCCTGAATATTTATTTTCTTAAAATTTCTTACGATCCGTCTTTAGGTGTGGGCTTTGTAATCCTGGCTAATCTCGCAGCCAATGCTTTTTATATTTTGTTTTTTGCCCGCACCCTGTTTTCATGGAGGCCGGCTTTTGATTCTATAGTCTCCTCAAACATGTTGCAGTATGCCTATCCAATTATGCTTACCGGATTGGCTGGCATGACAAATGAAATGTTTTCACGCCTTACATTAGAGTGGTGGCTCCCTGAAAATTTCTATGCCGGGCAAAGTTCAGAATATGCATTGGGTGTTTTTGGAGCCTGTTACAAATTTGCTATGTTAATGGGACTGGCCGTTCAGGCATTCCGATATGCCGCTGAACCATTCTTCTTTTCTAACGCTGCTGATAAAAATTCACCTCAACTATTTGCTAAGGTTAACCACTATTTTATAATTGTTTGTTGTGTGTTGCTTCTGGGAGTTGGGATTAATATGGACATACTCAAGTACTTTCTGGGAAGCGATGCGTACTGGGAGGGCCTTACTATTGTACCCATTCTGCTCCTGGCATATTTGTTTCTGGGGGTGTACTATAATTTCAGTGTTTGGTTTAAGCTAACTGACAAAACACATTATGGAACCTTCATAACTGTAGGTGGCGCCATCATTACGATCGCTATGAATTTTATACTGATTCCTAAATTTGGATATCTGGGTAGCAGTTGGGCAGCTTTAATTTGTTATTTCTCCATGACTGTTGCGTGCTATCTGCTTGGGCAGAGATTCTATCCGATACCCTATTCACTCTTAAAGGGTTTAGCCTATATTCTAACAACCACTATTCTTGTCTATAGTGTAAATACCATTGCACTACCTACCCAATGGCTGGCTACTGGCTTTCACATGCTTGTTATCGGACTTTACCTATTCATTATATACCGGCTCGAAAGAGGTTATTTTCGTCAACCTGTTACGTAAGCATATAAGCCCATAGTTTAGAAATTTCATTAATTTTGAAGTCGCCTTGAGATTTTCTCATGGTTTACTATTCATTGTTTATCCTTGGTTATCAAAAAGAACTATACTTCCCTCGTGCTCATACTGATGTGTATGGTTGCCTTGACAACAACCACCATGGCACAGCGCAAGAAGAAAACCTCCGACTCATCCCCGCTTGCTTCGGTCAAGCTGCGAGAGGCAGAATTCTATTTTACCGAAGGTGAGAAGTATTTTATTCTGGAAGATTATGCAAAAGCATTAATCTATTATCAAAAGGCATTGGAGATTAGTCCTGAAAATGCTACCATTCATTATAAAATAGCAGAGGTTCTCTCACTCAGCGAAAAACAAGATGATCTACTAAAAGCAACCTTGAGCATCGAACAAGCTTTGTCGTTGGAAAGAAAGAATAAATATTTTTATCTGCTGGCAGCTCGTATTTATTCTACCCTTACCCGTTTCGATAAAACGGCACAAGTCTATGAAGCCTTGTTGCGTGAGGTGGAGGGAACAGAAGATTATCTCTACGAATTAGCTGCCGTTTATCAATACGCCAACAAACCCGAAGAGGCTATCAAAATATATAATAGGGCAGAAGGGCACTTTGGTGTGAATGAAATAGCCTCTCTTCAAAAGCAACGGATTCATTTTGAACTTGGTGAAAATGAAGAAGCCTTTCAGGAAGGAGAAAAACTAATTCAAACTTTTCCAGATGAAGAGCAATTTATAGTTGGCTATGCCGAGACATTATCACAATATGGATTTAAAGAAAGGGCGATACCCCTACTCGAAAAATTTATTAGTGAAAACGCTATTGCCCCAAATGCCTGTATGTTACTAGCGGGGTTATACCGCGACACCAACCGGGAAGCAAAAGCAAGAGAATTATTGCTGAACGTTTTTAATAATCCCGAAGTTGAACTTTCCAGCAAGTTGATCGTTCTCGGAACCTACAATGCGGAATTGAATCAAAGCAAAGAAAAAAAACAATCAGACACTGAAAAGGAAAAATTTGTGTTGGAGTTATTCTCCAAATTGGAAAAAGATTATCCGAATCAACCGAATGTTCACGTTATTGGTGGAGATCTTTATCTTTCTATTGGCAGAAATACAGAAGCTCAACATCAATATTTACAAGCCGTTGAATCAGGTGATACGAATTTTGAAGTGTGGCAAAATCTTCTCTACCTCGAAATACAACTGGAGGAATTTGATAACGTGATCAAACACGCTGAGCAAGCACTCGAATACTTTCCTAACCAGGCCATGCTTTACTATTTCAACGGAATAGGATACTTGCGTAAACAAAAAAATAAAGAAGCCGCCAATTCGATGGAACAGGCTAAAAAACTTTCAGCGAGCAATCCCGGAATGATAAGCGAAATTAATGGTATGCTTGGTGATGCGTATAATGCCACAAAGGAATATGAAAAATCCGATAAGGCGTATGAGGAAGCGTTAGCATACAACCCGAATAACGGTATTATTTTAAATAATTACAGCTACTTCCTTGCGATTCGCAAATCAAATCTTGAAAAAGCAGAGAAAATGTCAACTCTGTTGGTAAAAGATAACGCCAACAATGCTACGTATTTAGATACGCACGCATGGGTGCTGTATGTTCGCGAAAAATACAAAGAGGCTAAAAAGATAATTGAGAGGGCGATTGGCACCGGCATGGCAAATGCTACTCACATTGAACATTATGGTGATATTCTTTTTAAGTTAGGTGATGTGGAAAATGCAGTTCAGCAATGGGAAAAAGCCAAAAGCATGCTAAGCAGCAGCAACGAAATTTTAAATAAAAAAATTGCGAACCGTAAAGTATATGAATAATAGTAAATCGCTTTTTCTGTTAACTCTTATACTTGTAGTAAGTGCCTGTAGTAAAAAGACAACACCTACGCTTATCCCCATTGCAAGTTCAGCCTTAGCAATAGAACAGATTGATTTTGAATACTTACATGGCAAAGCAAGAATGGTATTAAAAGATGGCAATAAAGAACGGGAGGTGAAAGCCAACATCCGGGTTAGAAAAGATAGTGTGATATGGATGAACTTCACAGTTATAGGTGTACAGGGCGGCAGGGCATTAATCAATAAAGATTCAATTACAGTTATCAGCAATGTAGATAAGGAGTACTTCGTTTTTGATTACAAGGAACTTTCCAAACGTTTTAATTTCGATATCAATTATCAGGTAATTCAATCAGCCATGTTGGGCAATCTGCTTATGGAAAGAAAAGCCGCGGATACTGTAGAGCAAAAAAGTGCCACGTATTTACTCAGCCAGTCATCGGGCCATGTAGATGTGTTGAATTACATTAGCGCGACCACCATGAAAATTCAAAAAGTTGAATTAAAAGAAAGTGATACACACAATTCTTTGACGATTAACTATGGCGATTTTCAGCCGGTGGGGAACAAGCTTTTTCCGTATAATGGCACCATCAATCTTTTTTATAAAACTGCAGCAGGCCTGTTGAATACAACTATTATTTTTGAGTATACCAAAGCAGAAGTTGGTGATAAAGAACTTAGATTTCCTTTTAACATACCCAAAAAGTATGACCGCAGGTAAAAGTATACTGACTTTTATCCTGTTTTTTTGCCTCGTATTTTCTGTTGCTGCCCAGAAAACAAAAACTCAACTGCAAAAAGAGAAGCAGCAGAACTTGCAAAAGATTAAGGAAGTAGAAAAAATACTTTCTGAAACCACTACCAAGAAGAAAAGTTCACTCGGTGAATTAACGGCTCTTAAACAGCGCATCCTGGAGCAGGAAAAACTCATAGGCTCCATAAAAAATGAAGTTAATTTTCTAGCTAATGAGATTGACGAAAATAACGATTTCATTCATGCGCTTGAGGGTGACTTGAAAAAACTCAAGTCGGAGTATGCGGCCATGCTTTTTGCAGCACAGAAAGCAAACAACAGTGCCACGCGTTTAACATTTCTGTTTTCAGCGAACTCCTTTGAGCAGTTGATGATGCGTATGCGTTACATGCAGCAATATTCAGATAAGCGCAAAGTTCAAGCAAAGGCCATCACGGCAGTTCAGGATGAACTTTCTGGACAAATAGAACAAATTGAAATGATAAAATCAGAAAAAAACACTTTGTTAAAAGAAGAGCTTTCAGAAAACACAAATCTTACCGGACTCAAAAAGAAACAAAATACATTAGTGAAGTCGCTTGAAAAGGAAGAGAAGTCGTTGAAGCAGGATTTAGAGGAAACGAAAAAAGCATTGGCTATTCTGGATAAGAAGATCAACGAAATTATAAAGGAAGAAATTGAACGTGCTGCCCGGGAAGCAAAAGGTAAATCTAACACCGCTACTACTGCGGCAACAGCACTTTCCGCTTCTTTCGAGGAAAATAGAAATAAATTTCCATGGCCGGTGAAGGGGTTCGTCTCCATGGGCTTCGGAAGACAAAAACATCCGCTGCTAAAGGGCATCTACGTTGACAATAATGGAGTAAACATTCAAACAACTGAAGATGAAAAAGTGAAATCTATTTTTCAGGGAGAGGTACGGGCCGTGGCATTTATTCCACCCCTGGGTAACTCCGTGATTATAACCCATGGAGAATATTTTACGGTTTATTCAGGCCTTAAAGTGGTGTATGTAAAACGTGGTCAAAAGGTTAGTGTGAGCGAAGAAATTGGTCAAGTACTCTCAAATTCTGAAGGTATTTCTGAATTGCGCTTTCAAATCCGAAAGAACACCACTGCACTTGATCCGCAACTTTGGCTGAGAAACTAACACCAAGCCTGCATTTTTTCGTTCACTCCTTATACCTATCTTTACACGGTTAAACTCTTTAAAATTATGAACTCAATTTTTTTAATCGGAATGCCAGGTGGGATGGAATGGGTCATCATCGCCTTTGCCGTGTTGGTGTTGTTTGGGGCAAAAAAAATTCCTGAATTTGCAAAGGGGTTAGGCAAAGGCATCCGTGAGTTTAAGGATGCCGTTAAAGATGTTAAGAAAGAGGTTGACGA
>JANNQJ010000066.1:0-1916 GCA_031400675.1 Cyclobacteriaceae bacterium | reverse complement strand
ACTTCTGTCAGCGGGAGGTTTGAATCTTTAATAGCTTCATCAGCTACTACCATTGCATACTGTGCAAACGGATCAAGTTTGCGAGCTTCTTTCCGGTCCATAAAGTTGCCGATCTCGAAGTTTTTCAACTCACAGGCAAACTTTGTTTTAAAGAGGGTAGCGTCAAACTTGGTAATTCGTGCGGCTCCACTAACACCATTCTTCAACCCTTCCCAATATTCCGGATAGGTATTTCCGATTGGGGTGAGTGCACCAAGCCCCGTAACTACTACACGCTTTAAAATCATGCTTCAGTCGATCAATGAGAAAAGAGAATATTGTAGGAGATTATTTCTTTACATTTTGCTCCAGGTATGATATAGCCTGGCCCACAGTCGAGATGTTTTCAGCCTGATCGTCAGGAATAGAAAGGTTAAATTCCTTCTCAAACTCCATAATTAACTCTACGGTATCCAAAGAGTCAGCGCCAAGGTCGTTCGTAAAGCTTGCTTCAGGAGTAACTTCAGATTCTTCCACACCGAGTTTGTCGATGATGATCTGTTTTACTTTTTGTGCGATTTCAGACATGTTTTTACAGTTTTAGTATTTAAAAATCACTGCAAAGAAAGATATTTCATGCAATATTGTCAAACCTTTTTTAATCTTGGTGCCGCAAGCCAAAATCCTTGTAATGGGGGTTGGAAATGAAGAAAAGCAAACTTGTAATTGAATATGAATTTGACTTTGAGTTGGTCGGTCTCAGGTCCACAGTTAAAGGGTATACGTTAGCTTGGGAGGTTAACAACAAACTGGGTATCCACCTCATCCGGCAGCCTGATTTTATGGTTGGCTTTAAAAAAGGAGTGGAACGTAAATTTTCTTTTTATGCCCATGAAACGCACCTCAATCGATTGAAATTGTTCAAAAACAAACCAAGTGATGGTGATAACGGAAAGTATTTTCTGGTCCCTGAATTTCCTCATTTTGATTTTATATTTTTGATCCAAATGGATGACTCATCACAACATGATACATTTCTTCAACTCAAACAAATACCCTCCATTGAGTTGACAGTGCGTATACCGCTGGAAGGATTAAAGTCTAAGGTGAATTTTATTTTTTAAGAACATTACAAACTGTATGGTCGAAAGAGTTTCTTACAACAAAACAAAAATTGTTGCCACGGTTGGCCCTGCTTCAAGTTCAAAAGACATGCTGCGTGCATTAGTGAAAGAGGGAGTGGATGTATTCCGGTTAAATTTTTCGCATGGCTCGCACAGCGATCACCAAAAAGTGGTGGAAAATGTAAGAGAGATAAATAAAGAAATGAACAGCACAGTAGCTCTTTTGCTTGACTTACAGGGCCCGAAAATCAGGGTTCAGGAAATGCTGCCCGATGTGGTGATTGTGCGAGGCCAGTCGTTCATCATCACCACTCGTGAGATGGTTGGTAACCGTGAAATTGCCAGTACCTCATACAAAAATTTACCGAACGATGTTAAGGCCGGAGATGTGATTCTGATTGATGATGGTAAGATTGAATTGAAAGTAACAGAAGTGCGCGACATCGATGTTGTAACAGAAGTGATCTACGGGGGTCCGCTGAAAACCAAAAAGGGTATCAACTTGCCGTTCTCAAAAGTGACTGCACCCTCACTTACGGAGAAAGATTTGATCGACCTGGAGTTTGGAATAAAGAATAACCTGGATTGGATTGCGCTTTCTTTTGTTCGAAAGGCTTCCGATATCCATTCCCTGCGCAAAATTATTGACGATAGCAAATCGACTTCACGCATTGTAGCAAAAATTGAAAAGCCAGAGGCACTGAGCAACATTGATGACATCATTGCGGCTACTGATGCGGTCATGGTAGCACGTGGCGACCTCGGTGTAGAAATTTGGTTAGAAGAAGTTCCGATGGTGCAAAAAATGCTGGT
>JANNQJ010000065.1:0-7290 GCA_031400675.1 Cyclobacteriaceae bacterium | reverse complement strand
CAAAGTACCGGTACCTGATAACGTTATTGAATATGCAGTTCGTCTTGCTAACAAAACCCGCCCGCAAACACCCGAAGCCTCCGCCACCGCTAATGAATATTTAGAATGGGGTGCTGGACCACGTGCCTCGCAATACCTGGTGCTGGGCGCCAAGTGCAACGCGTTGCTTAGTAACAAATACTCACCCGATATTGAAGATGTGCAGGCCATTGCCAAGCCGGTATTGCGTCACCGCATGGTGCGTAACTTCAAAGCCGAAGCTGAAGGAATTACGGTCGATGAATTAATCAATAGAGTAATGCGATAAGCCTGAGTTGTGCACACCGGGCCGCTAGTGCGGATGTTCAAGTGTGGCACAATGTTTCTAAGTTCAAAAAGTCGAGTTAGTACAGGTTTGTCTTGTTGACAAAAATCATGTTTCACACTGATTAATCTCACGAACAATTCTAAGATAAGCCTATATTTTTGGTCTGTAAAAACCCATCGCCATGAAAAAAATACTTGTCCCATGTGATTTCTCGAAACAGGCCATTAACGCCTATCGGTATGCGTTGGATATTGCGCTCCAATCAAAAGGCACCATTCATTTGCTGCATATTATTGAACTTCCGGTTCTCCATGATTCTTTGCTTATGCCGGTGTTGAACTTTGAAGAAGAGCTCTTAAAGGAACTCCAAGAGAAATCAGTAAGTGAGTTTAAGAAAATCACGAATAAGTATAATCAAGAAGGCGTAAAGGTGGTTTTCGAAGTGAAGTTTGGAGCGGTAGCCAGAATGATTCAAGATTACATCAAAGAGCAGTCAATTGACATGGTAATTATGGGCTCCCACGGTGCAAGCGGTGTTAGAGAATTCCTGATCGGGTCGAATGCAGAAAAGATGGTGCGCAATTCAACCGTGCCCGTTCTTATTCTTAAAAATTATTACAAAGGGCCCATCAAAAATATTGTGTTCCCGAATACTCTTGAAACAGAAAATCAGGAAGACCTGGTGATGAAAGTAAAAGCACTACAGAATTTTTTCAAGGCACACCTGCATATTGTGTGGATAAATACTCCGCTCAACTTCACTTCCGACAACGTAACAAGAGAGCGGTTGAACAAGTTTGCCAAGCGGTTCATGTTTAAGGACTATACCATTAACGTGTTCAATTATGGCGAAGAAGAGCAGGGAATTTTACAATTCACACGACAGATCAAAGGTAGCATGATTGCCATGGGTACCCACAGCAGGAAAGGTATCTCCCACGTAGTGAGCGGAAGCCTGGCTGAAGATGTAGTGAATCATACGGAGAGCATGGTGTGGACATACTCCCTTAAAAATGAGCCCAAAGATTGATATCGATCTGGGCCCAACAGAAGAAAAGCAAGTAGCCTCCGAGGTAATATGTAAACATTGCAGACAGCCTTGCGAAGAAATATTTTGGCTGGACGATACGCCTTTTTGCTGCTACGGCTGCAAAACCGTTTTTGAAATTCTCAGCGCCAATGATCTTTGCGAGTACTATGCGCTGGATAAAAATGCCGGCCTGTCGCAAAGGGAAACAGTGGCTGAAGCATTTGCATATTTGGATGAAAAAAATATTCGAAAGAAAATTCTTTCCTTTGAACAAGAAACTTTCGCGAAAGTTCAATTCTTTATTCCGGCCATTCATTGTGTCTCCTGCATTTGGTTATTAGAGAATCTTCAGAAAATAAATGCGGGTGTATTGCGTTCGGAGATAAACTTCGCACGTAAACTAGTAACAGTTGACTTTAATCCTCAAAAAACTAAACTAAGCGAGCTAGCCGAATTGCTCAGCTCAATTGGATATACCCCTCAAATTAACCTTTCGAAAAGCGACACGTCAAAACCCATAGTTGACCGGTCACTTTTATTTAAGTTGTCGGTTGCAGGTTTTTGTTTTGGGAATGTAATGCTGTTCAGCTTCCCTGAATATTTGGGGATTGATCATTCCGAGCAATTCCTTATGCAGGTATTTTCGTGGTTGAACCTGGTCTTATCAATACCGGTATTTTTTTATAGTGGTTTTGATTACTTCCACTCTGCGGTTAAAAGTTTTAAACAGAGACAAATCAATATTGATGTCCCAATAGCGGCTGGGCTGTTGGCACTTTTTTTACGCAGCAGCTATGACATCATCACTGGTAGTGGACCCGGATACCTTGATTCCTTTACAGGACTTGTTTTCTTTTTATTGATCGGTCGGTGGTTTCAAAGCAAAACATATGAGAGCCTGGCGTTTGATCGCGACTTTAAATCTTATTTTCCACTGGCAGTATATAAACTGGTTGGAGAAGAATGGAAACCTGTAATCATTTATGATTTGCAAAGGAGCGATCAGATCAAAATCAGAAACATGGAAATCATTCCGGCTGACTGCACACTGCTGGATGAGCACGCATATATCGATTATAGTTTTGTGACGGGTGAGGCAAAACCGGTTTTTGTAAAAAAGGCAGAGACTGTTTATACAGGTGGCCGTTTGATCGGAAGCCCAGCCTGCCTTATAGTGGAAAAGAAAACTTCACAAAGTCAACTAACCAGTTTGTGGAACAACGGTGCATTCAAGAAAGTAACAGAAAGTAAGTATCAGAAAATCATTGACAAAGCAGCCCGTAGATTTACCTGGATCGTTATGGGTATTGCACTGGTGACAGCCATTTATTGGCAAATGACTAAGCCTTCTGAAATGTGGTTAGTGCTTACTTCCGTATTAATGGTTGCGTGCCCATGTGCTTTGGCTCTTGCAGCGCCTTTTACATATGGAAGTATGCTTCGTGTTTTTGGCAAGCATCAATTGTATTTAAAGAATGCTGATGTGATTGAACGTTTGGCGGCAACAGACTCAGTAGTATTTGATAAAACCGGAACGGTGACACACGGACAATTACCCAACATTACATTTACCGGTGAACTAAGTAATGAAGAATTGGCAGGAGTTAAACTGCTGACCGCATCGTCTACACATCCATTGAGTACCTTAATTTCAAAATCCATTAAAGCTCAATCTGCTGACGTAGTCACTGATTTTAAAGAAGTACCCGGGAAGGGCATTCAAGGCTCTGTGGCAGGTCATCTATTTCTGGTAGGTTCAGATGTATATGTGGGATTTACCGAAAAAATTGATCACGAAGCATCTCACGTATTTATTTCTATTGATGGTGAATTAAAAGGTTTCTTCAGCATTCGAATTTCGGTACGAAAGAATTTGAAAGGTATGATCGAACGGCTTGGTAATGCATGTGTCGCGTTGCTTTCTGGCGACAATGAGTCTGACAAGATTCAAATGAAACGGGTTTTCAACTCAAATACGCAGTTATTATTCAATCAAAGTCCATATGATAAACTTGATTTTATCCGTGATCTTCAGCGCAGAAACAGAAAAGTATTGATGGTAGGAGACGGACTTAATGATTCGGGAGCCTTAAAGCAAAGCGATGTGGGAATAGCAGTGACCGATGATACAGGAGTGTTTACACCAGCCTGCGATGGAATTTTACAAGGAGGAAAAATTGGTGACCTAGATAAGTTCATTCATCTGGCAAAATCCTCTACCGTCATTCTGAAAGCAGCATTTGTTATTTCCTTCCTCTACAATGCGGTTGCATTAAGTTTTGCAGTAACGGGTAATCTCACACCCATTGTGGCAGCGATACTCATGCCGTTAAGCAGTATTAGTGTTGTTGGCTTTTCTTCTCTTGCAGTCAATTTCATCGCTGATAAGAAAATGAACGTATGATAATCCTTGTAGTATTGATATCCATTAGTCTGATCATTGCCGTTGGATTTCTGATTGCGTTTTTATGGAATATGAAAAGTGGCCAGTATGATGATACATATACACCATCCATCAGGATGTTATTTGAAGATGAAATAACAAAAGATAAGCCTCACAATAAAGGTATCAACGATGATTCCAGCAAGCAACATGAAAACTGAACAAAAATTTTGGTATACGTGGATG
Organism: Cyclobacteriaceae bacterium; assembly: GCA_031400675.1. GTDB lineage: Bacteria > Bacteroidota > Bacteroidia > Cytophagales > Cyclobacteriaceae > UBA2336. The sequence goes on along the minus strand of JANNQJ010000065.1, from coordinate 3,324 downwards.
TTGAATTATTCCTTCGGTGAGCTTCTGGGAATCGGTGCGGCTGCAATCATAGGGAGGTTCTTATTTTTGAATTTTTCCACGACATCCTCTAGCTCACAATCTGCCATCACTATGATTATTTTAGTTATAGCGGGTACTACTGAGGGACTGATTATCGGATTCATACAATGGAGATCACTTTCAAAATTAATTCAAGACTTTAAACCAATTCCCTGGGTAGCCACAACAACACTTCCAACAATAGCAGGATGGCTATTAATACTGCCTCCCGCTGTGGTATTTTTATCTTTTTTGACGAAAATTGCCTTCATTAATAACTCTTATTCTATTCTGTACAGCGTATTTGTTGGAATGGCATTTGGGGGACTCATTGGCATCCCACAATTTTTTATTATAAAGAAATATTACAAAAAAGCTATGGTTTGGATTATTGCCAACGCCATTTCATGGGCGATTTCATTTCTTATTATTTATTTGGCATTGTCGATGTTTTCAGGTCCTTCTTTCGTCTATAATCTTTTTTTAATTGTTGTTGCTTGCATGTTTTCCGGTTTAGTGCAGGGCATTGTAACCGGAACATCTCTTCATTTTTTAATGTCAATTAGACAAGAGTATGAGCGAAAACATGAAGGATTGTGAGGCCTATCGAGGTTTTTCTATCACACTATATTTTCTTTGCAGCCATCCAGCAATGATAAGTGCCACGCCTATCAATCCTAGTATGATGTGCAGAAAATAGATCGTTTGAATAAGCATGATTTGTATCAAAATCCAACCAGCGAGAATTGCCCCCTGTGCTATAACGAGCCATGGGTAGTTTTTGAGGTTGACAAAGAGTGCCATTAAAACGAAGATGCTAAATAATCCATTGACAATAAAAAGAATGATACCAGGAACCAGGTAATCCTGGAATGGAGTGTGTTCCAGCCAATGAGGTGATAGTTGAATGCTGCTTCCATCTGGATGGCTGATAAGATTCCATCCTCCGTATAAAGCACCGAAGCCATTAAACAGCAAAAGTAAAATGGCAAGGATGTTTAATGCTGTTTTCAAGATAAGATTAGCTTTCTTCAGACCTAATACTTCGCATATACCAGACCAATAATACCAGACTAAATAAAGCAAGCGCCCCCATTGCGATCGTAATTGAGAAACTCCCTTCCAGGCCTTTTTGCTGCATCATAGCACTTAACGCTGCAATGGTAATGTCCATGAGAATGAAAAAGACAAGCATGACCGGAGTGAGAATAAGCCCAAGTGGCTTATTCTTCAGTACTAAAATCCCCGTACTAAAAATCCCGGGAAGAAAGATGGCAAGATCAATTACGTGAACGGGGTTTGTAGGGAGCCCAGCCTCAACTAGAATTTTTGGTATTGTATTATTAATAACAGATGGTACTATTTCCGATAACCAAAGAAAATAGAACAATATTGAGAGCGTGATGAAGTAAACTACAATAACCTTTTTAACTGCAACACTTTCAATTTGTGTGATGGTGGGTTCTTTAAGTTGCTTATAGATGAGATAAAGAAATGAATAAAATGCGAGGCCAAACGTCAGGCAATAGAAAATAAAAAGCTTGTTAAAATGAACATCAAAGGAATAGATGGTGAATGTGTAAATAAGATACAGTATAACACCACCCCAAAGCAAAGCACCTGTTCTCTTGATTTTGAATGTGATAAGAGTAGTTACCATTAAAACCGGAACAACAAGAACCAGATCAATGATATCCTGTCCAAGCGATTGAACCTGCCAGTTCAATGTTTCTTTCGCATAGAAATCAGGCGTAAAAATTCCGACAAGGCTTACACCAGCCACTAAAAACGCCAATGACACCGAAAGTGCCATCATTACCTGTGCACGCATTTTTTTATTGACTGTTTTGGGGCTCGTCATTCCAAGCTGATTGTGATCACATTACTTTTTCCACGAATCCAAATAACTCATGCCGGAATTGATCGTATCCTTTTGAGAACGTTGACAACTCGGTCATTACTTTTTCGTGATCCTTAAAATACTGCGTATCGGATTCGTTCATGGTTTGAAGCATACTCGCCAAGTCGCCCTCATGTCCACGAAGTTTCTTCCGCAGATCGTCTACAACTTCGCCTCCATAATAGGTTATAATATTTTGAAAGTGATCCATTTCCTTTTTCAGATCGGTTGAGGTTGCTTTAATTGAATTTTTATCAAGCAATTTTTGAAAGAAACTCAATTCTCGTTTCCATAAGGCCGTAGCTGAAAGCCATTCCAGACTTTGCTGGTGCATGGATACCAAGCTGGGCTGTAAAATATATCTTCCGGTAGTTCCTGTTACTGAAATCATAACGCTTCTTTTTAATGTTCTACTAAATATAGGGGTAAGTCATCCTTTTAAAATATGATGCTTATCAGGTATTTCGATGATTTTATTTTTAAGCGCCATCAAAACAAGCTTCGATTACTGGGTGATGCAAGTTTCAGCATTACCTGATAAACATCAGGTTCTCATTATGACTTGCGTCATAATTTAAGAAGGCTTCACACGGTACTTTGCACAGGAATCCATAAAACAACTAAACATCTCGCTAAGTATGAAAAAGCCACTTTTTATTCTTGCAATGACAGCCATACTGGCATCGTGCACACCCGACAAGCCTAAAACAGAAGGCGAAAGCTATGAGAGTATCCATGAAAAAAAAGAGAGCCCTGTAGAGGAGGCTAAGGAGCATTTAATGGACCCTACTAAAGGAATAGGTCAGGTAAAAAACGTCACCCTGGAGAGCCCTTTAGATCAAGAGCGTGTGAAAAGAGGTTTGGCAATTTATGAAATGAAATGCTCAGCCTGCCATAAACTTACCGATCAGCGGGTAGTTGGCCCCGGATGGAAAGATGTAACCAAAAAAAGAGAACCGGAATGGATCATGAACATGATCACCAACGTGGATATGATGTTAGATAAGGATCCGGAGGCTCAAAAACTTCTTGAATTATGCTTAATGCGCATGCCCAATCAAAACATGTCGATTGGCGATGCGCGCGATGTATTAGAATACATGCGTCAAAATGATGGCGAAAAATAAAAATCCAAAAACCAAACTTATATGAAGCGCTTACTTTATGTTCCCTTGTTATTGCTGCTAGCGTGTGGTCAGCAAGCGGCCAACACCGAAGCCAGTGTTGACCAACCATTGACTGACGGTGGCCAGTCTACAGTAAAAGATGAAACCTCTGAACCAGATGTTGTTCGTGTGGCTGTTAATTCACCCGTTCACACCACGTTAGTAGCTGCGTTGAAAGGCGCTGAGTATGTTGATGCCTTATCGAATGCAGGACCGTTC
>JANNQJ010000064.1:0-2314 GCA_031400675.1 Cyclobacteriaceae bacterium | reverse complement strand
CCTGAGGATGCAGCCCAGGACATTTTTATGGTTGTTGCTGGAAGAGTAAAAATTGGGAATTACCTGGAGGACGGTAAGGAAGTAGTTACCGCTATTCTTTCCACCGGAGAAATTTTTGGTGAATTGGCACTGGCTGGTGAGGACAAACGCAAGGATTTTGCTCAGGCGATGGATGCCAATACAACCATTTGTCCACTAAGCATTGCCGAGCTTAAAGAATTAATGAAAGATAATAAGGAACTAAGCTTTAGTCTTTTAAAATTGGTTGGTCTTCGGTTGATGAAGGTTGAGCGAAAGCTTGAGTTGTTGGTTTTCAGAGACGCCCGCACCCGCATTGTGGAATTTTTAAAAGATGCTGCTTCCTGGAAAGGCAAAAAAGTTGGATTTGAAACAATGATCCCTACCCGGCTTACACACAAAGATATTGCAGCCCTTACTGGCACATCGCGGCAAACAGTTACCACTATCCTCAATGAATTGAAAGAGAAAAATTTAATCAATTTTGACAGAAAGAAAATATTGATTCGCGATTTAGAGAAGCTTGCTTGATTGCAAGAGATCTTTCTCGTCATCAATATCTGACAACATTTCTAATCGAGAAAAACTCAATTTCAAGTTATTGAAATCTAAAATTGTATCAGCATACACAGATGCACTACTCCAGGATTTGCTTTTGAAAACTTCTGAATAAAGTTTGTTCATGCCTAAAAGATAATAGCACCATCCACTGCAGGACCAATAACGGCATCATGGGTAGTAAGTTGCATAAAGGCGTTTGTGACCATTGGCGATGTCAATTCCAGGCAGTCTGTGCCAATGATGCACACGGATTTGTAGCCCTCGGAAAAAGCATTAGAAAACGCGTTGTGCATTTTCTCTCCCAAATTATTTCCTTGCTGAACTCTTTTTTGATAAGATGTATTTGGCCAGTGATCTTCGGTATCGGCAAACTCCGAGTAGTAGATTACTTTAGTTACCGTCAGGTCTTCCGTAATACCACGAGTATAAGAAGAAAGTTTAATATAGATAGCCAGGGCTTTTTCATCTCCTACGCTTTTTGCCAAACGTGTCTTTACTTTTCCAAGTTCTGGATTGCGATAGAAGATGATAAGCAATGAGTGCTTCTGCATAGACAACTCAGTTGATTTTAATTGGATCACAGGTATGTAACTTTGTCAGGCCTGAGGCTTCAATTTACTCCCAATCAATTCATATGCAAGATAGCCAATCACCAAAACATACTCGATTGATGTCAACCAAAGATTCTCTTTAAATCCCTCTGCAGTATAACCCACATAGGTTAAAAAAATCAACCCTGACCAAAGTATTGCAAACCGATATGTACTCACTGCCGAGAAAGCCACAAGTGTGGTAACGTACCAAGGGTGAACGGTGGTAGAGAAAGCGAAGTAGATGGAAATTACAAATAAGTAAGCAGTAGGCAATGAGCAGTAAGCTAAGTTTGGGCTGTTAGTGGAGATTTTGAATCTGTTTACTAGCCAGGCAGGTTTTGAATTTCGTACATAGTCCCACAATGCATATCCCAAAATTGCAAGTGTTGAAAGAAGGGCGAGCATCCACCCTGCAGTTTGGATGATGTTGTAGCCATACATCCAAAAACCCCATTCGCGAACGATGTAGTAGATGCTGGCATTGAATTCAAATTTTTGGAAATAGTATCCTATGCTTTCGCGGAAGCCAGAAACAATTTCTTTGTTAAGCAAGGGCAAGAAAAACAGTACGCAACAAAACCCAGTAGTCAAATAAAACTGAATTGACTTTTTAAAACCAAGTCGGGCTAAAAGAAGTGGAAGAAAGATGATTGGAATTAGTTTCGTGCAAATAGCCAGAGCAAAATTAAGGGCTGACGCGAGCAGATTTCCCTTTATTAAAAACCAAAAACTTGCCAACAAGAAAAAAATCAGGAAGGCCTCAAAATGGAGATTACCTGTGAGTTCAATAATAACCAAAGGATTCAATGCGTATAGGAGTACATTCTTATTAAGTAGTTGTTGGCGCTTCAGAATTTTTCCGAGTAAAATAAGACTGCCTATCTCTGCACCAACAATCAGAGATCGCATAACCAGAACACTTCCAGAAATTGAATGAGGTGAGAGCTTAACGGACAGCCAAAAAACAAATTGATTGACAGGTGGATAAATGGTAAAGTATCTTCGACCTCTTCGCGGTTGGTCAAAGTGAGCGTGTAATCGCCGTCGAGCGCAAGCTGGTCGTTGGTGCCGCCGCCGCCGCGCACGCTGTCGGTCGCGCCGTATTTGCCGGGGCCAAAGTAAAAGCCGTCCGCGCCTGCACC
>JANNQJ010000063.1:0-24535 GCA_031400675.1 Cyclobacteriaceae bacterium | reverse complement strand
GCCTACTTTTTTTAAGCATTCCATGGCCACATCGCGGTCAGCTTTACGAGGTCGCTTGAATAGGCCGAGTTTTGAATAACGACCCATCAGTACAACATCCAAAACCGAAGCTGGAAAATCCCAATCCACCGATTCACGCTGTGGTACATAACTAATCTGATTGCGAACTTCATTGAGTGGCTTATCAAATACTTTTGAGTAGCCACTGCTCAGCGGAAGTAAACCCATTACCGCTTTGATGAGTGTGGATTTACCTGCACCATTTGGACCAATAATCCCAATGAGTTTTCCTTGCGGAAGTGTTAAATCGATATTCCACAACACAGGCTTGCGGTCGAACGCAACCGTGAGGTCATGTATTTCTAAAGCAGGCTGTATTGAAATTTCTTTTTCCATAGTTTCACTTTAGTGCATTCACAATGGTCTCTACATTCTTGCTCACCATGCCCAGGTAGTTTCCTTCAGGAGTTCCTTCAGCACCCATAGCATCTGAATAAAGACTTCCACCAATTTTTACATCCCAACCCTTTTGGTGGCAACCCTCCACTACAGCATTAATAGATTTTTGTGAAACAGATGTCTCCACAAAAATTGCTTTGATCTTTCGACTAATGATGAAGTTGACTAATTCTGTTACGTCTCTCAAACCAAATTCTGAAACCGTAGAAATCCCCTGGAGCCCGCGTACTTCAATTTCATACGCATCACCGAAATAGCCAAAAGCATCATGCGCTGTAATGAGTACGCGTTGTGACTCTGGTATTTCAGCAATTTTGATTTTGATAACTGCATGGAGAGAATCCATCTGTAGCATATATTTTTGACCGTTCGTTTTATACAGCGAAGCATTCGAAGAATCATATTCCTGTAAAAAACCTGAGATGGTTTTGACTGCTTCTTCCCAAAGTTTAACATCAAACCAAATGTGAGGATCATGGGTACCTTGAAATCCCGGAACGGCACGTAGCATGGAATCCGGAATTTCAGAAGAGACAGCAATCACGGGTTTCAGGTGACCGAGTTTCTCCAGCACTTCACCCATTTTCCCTTCCAGGTGAAGGCCACCATAAAATACAATGTCTGCTGATGTAAGTTTTTCTAAGTCACCCTGCGTAGCTTTATACAAGTGAGGGTCAACACCGGGGCCCATCAAAGCAATTACCTCTGCGTTTTCACCTGCTACATTTTCAACGGCATCTTTGATCATTCCAACCGTGGTGACGATCTTGATTTTCTTGGCCTCGTTCGATTCTTCTTTTTTACGACTACAGGAGCCAAACAAAAGAACTGTTCCAATAAGAACTAAAATTTGACTGTACTTTATCTTCATAAATTATTCCTTTACTAAAATATTTAACGATGCCTCTTTCGAGATAAAAGCCTTTTTCTTTTTATCGATCAGGATTTCGACAGAACCATCGAACTCTGTTTTTTCTAATACAGAAACATGAGCCCCGATGTATAATCCAATCTTGCTGAGGTATTGAAGAAAGGAGGGAGAGCCTCGCTTCACCGCCTTTACCGTAGCGGTTCTCCTTTCGATTATTTCACCTAGAGGAATTTGTTGAGATACATGAATTTTTCCATTTTTATCGGGTATAGCATGGCCATGTGGATCAGCAACCGGATGACCAAGAAACTCATCTAACTTTTCAATTAATAGAGGTGATTGAATATGCTCTAATTGTTCGGCAACTTCATGCACCTGGTCCCAATGGAAATTGAGCTTTTGCACCAGAAAGGTTTCCCATAATCTGTGTTTACGGATGATAGCAAGCGCATCTGCTTTGCCGAGTTTCGTGATGGTTACGCCATAATACTTTTCATAACCAATCAACTTTTTAACAGAAAGCTTCTTAATCATATCCGTAACAGAGGCAGGCTTGGTGCTCATGGCATCTGCCAGTTCATTTGTGAGCACGGATTTCTGACCATTTTCAGATAGATGATAAATGGCTTTGAGATAGTTTTCTTCAGTATAGCTGAGCATATCGATAGGTCTAACGATATGCGAATATATAAAGTTTAGATTAGTCTAAAAAATAATTTAAATATGTAATTATATTAATTTTAGACAGTCTATAAGATTTTGAGCATCTGACTCCCAATAGATGGAATCAGGGATGGTGGGGGTAAAGTGATGCTTTTTTATTTCTGCCGACAATGTCCTGTAATCTGGAACTGCATGAACTACGATTCCAGCTTTGTATTGTTCAACCAGTTGATGAGATTCTACAGTATGACGAATCAAAATCGGTAGTTGAAGAGCCATATACTCGAATAGCTTGGTAGGTATTGAACTTCGGGTACTTGGATTGGGAGGATAAATAATGATGCCCATGTCAGCACTACTTATCTCATCCAGGATGTGGCGGTGCGGAATCAGCTGATCGCCACTGATGAGGGTGATGAAGGGGGAATCTTGTATGTCCTTTCTCATTTCAGAAAGAACTTCAGGAAGTGCGCAGTATCCAATAATGACCAGAGAGTAGGAATTATCAACTTTATGAAGCTGTTTGCAAAGCCTGATTGCTTCGAATACTCCTGTACTGGGTGCTAATGTTCCGCTGAAAATCAGCTTTGAACAGCCTTTGGATCGTTTACCTGCATACTTTAATGCGATTGCCTTCGGAAATTTATTCTGAAGAATCGTGTGCGGTCTGGCAAAGCTAAGTTCCCGACTATATCCTTTTTCTGCCAATAGAAAGTGATGAACAAGGGGAGAGGTGAGTAACTCAACAAACCTAACGAGAGGAGCTAGTATCAACCGAGTAATAAGATGGAAAGCCTGTGTGAATCGGATGTTTCGATAGTAATTTTCAAGTACATCATATACGATTTTCCGTCCAAAGAAAATTCTGTTGAGTATTGCAACTAACAGTAATTCAGGGGTATTGATAATGATAACTTCAGGCTTTACTTGATTTATCCTTTTGAAGATCACCCACGGTGCAGCAAGCCTTTTTATACTTATCCGACTGAATCCAGTCAACGGGTAAAATTTCATCCCTGGATAGATAGGAGGGCCATTAGATGGGTACCCGATTATCGAAACTTCAAACTCACCGCTATCAGCTAACGATACCCCAAACTTCTCAAACATACGTGTGTCATCCACGGGCTTGAGCACTGAGGCCAACACAATTCTCCTTTTTTTTATTACTTGCGTCAAAGTATTTACACAGATCAACTAAAGTCTAAAAATGGAATTAAAACTACGAATAGAAAAGGCATGGGAGGATCGCTCTCTTCTTCAGCAACCCGAAACACAAAAAGCTGTTCGAGAAGTCATCGAAAAGTTAGATAAAGGTGAAATTCGCGTGGCTGAGTTTAATGGAGCAGACTGGTCTGTAAATGAATGGATTAAGAAGGCAGTAATCATGTATTTCCCGATCCAGCAAATGGAAACAATTGAAGTTGGCCCATTTGAATTTCATGATAAGATAGCTTTAAAGAAAAACTACAAGTCATTGGGAGTGAGAGTGGTACCTCACGCTATTGCTCGATATGGTTCATACATCAGTAAAGGTGTAATTCTCATGCCCTCGTATGTCAACATAGGGGCTTATGTTGACGAAGGCACTATGGTTGACACTTGGGCAACTGTAGGAAGTTGCGCTCAGATTGGTAAGAATGTTCATCTCAGCGGTGGTGTGGGAATTGGTGGTGTATTGGAACCGGTTCAGGCAGCTCCGGTAATTATCGAAGATAATGCTTTCATTGGTTCGAGGTGTATTGTGGTGGAGGGTGTTCGTGTTGGTAAGGAGGCTGTTTTGGGGGCAAATGTCGTACTTACCAGCAGCTCTAAAATCATTGACGTTACTGGGAGCGAGCCTGTTGAGCACAAAAGCTATGTGCCTGAGCGTTCAGTAGTAATCCCAGGGTCATATGTCAAGAAGTTTGTAGCCGGAGAATATTCAGTTTCCTGTGCCTTAATTATTGGGAAAAGAAAAGAGAGCACCGATAAAAAGACCTCTTTAAATGAAGCCCTGAGGGAGAATAATGTATCGGCTTAGGATAGTAAAGACCTTGTTTTAGAACTGGCATATGCTTTGAATGGTAATAATTAAGAAACATTGAATCTCTAAATTTGAGGCACCTCTTATCGGTTTACATGAAAAAGTTGATTACCGGAATACTCATTAGCTGCATTTTTTTAGCGTTTACGTCTGAACGAAAGGAGATTTATCCTGTCGTGAAGAATAATAGTTTTACTAAGGGTGAGCTCTTGGAGTATAAAATGAGCTATGGAATTTTTACGGTAGGGAAAGGAAGCACCCGAATTGATAAGCAATATTACAGAATCAACAACCGTGATTGCTTTAAGGTAGATGTGTTTGGCAAAACAGTGGGCATGGTTGATTGGGTAGCCGATGTGGATGATCAATGGGGCGCTTACATTGATACTGCATCATTAGTACCGCACGTATCGTATCGGAAAATCAGGGAAGGGAAATACAAAAAAGATGAAGTCATTAATTTTGATCATGTGAAAGGAAAGATTGAGGCGAAAGATTTCAATTATAAAACAGGCAAGTTCAAGGATTCTAAATATTATGATGCACAACCTCAGGTTCGAGACTTGATATCCGGCTTTATGTATTTGCGTACGCAAGACCTGAGCAAAATAAAAATTGGAGATACGGTAGTTATCTCTGGCTTCTTTGAAGATAAAACGTATACATTAAAGGTTGCTTATAAGGGTAAGGATATTGTTAAGACTAAAGCAGGTAAAATCAGAGCGTTGGTATTCAAACCGCACATGCCTGAAAATTCACTTTTTAAAGGTAAGGATTCGATTACTATTTGGTTTTCCGATGATAAAAACCGGTTCCCCATAAAAGTAAGCGCAGATATGTTTATAGGTAGTGCAGGTGTTGAGCTGACCTCCTTCAGTGGCCTTAAGAATCCTGTCAATTTGGTGAAATAATTTTTTTTGCTCTGCTGTGGTTTTAAGTATATTGGTGATACTTAACTCTAAATCTATGCTAAAGGAATTCAAAGCTTTTGTGATGAGAGGCAACGTGGTTGACCTCGCTGTCGGTGTCATTATCGGTGGTGCTTTTGGTACTATTGTAAATTCATTTGTAGCAGATGTTATAACACCAATCTTACTTCAGCCTGCGTTGGCGGCTGCAGGCGCTGCAGACATTGCAGATTGGAAGCCCGGAGGCATGTTACTGGGTAAATTTATCTCTTCCGTTATTTCATTTCTGGTAATCGCATTTGTACTTTTTCTGATCGTAAAAGGAATGAATGCTGCGTTAAAGAAAAAGGAAGAGACTGCAGCGGCAGCACCTGCGCCAATACCTGCCGATATTCAATTGCTTATGGAAATTCGGGACCTGTTGAAGAAATAAATCTAGTTAAGAATGTAGTACGCGATGTTTAACAGACTGGCAAAACTAACCCAGAGTATGTATGGAATGTTGAGATAGGCTGCCCATGGTTTCAACTTGTAGAATTGGATAATCATTGCAACAATAAAAATCCATAGCAGAAGTATATCCACGAGGGCAAATCCTATGTTCTTAAAATAGAAAAAGAAGAAACTCCACAAGAAATTTAATACGAGCTGGAACGCAAATATCAATAATGCATTGTTGCGTTGTTTGCTTGGCGCAATTTTCCAAATCATGTATAGGGAGATACCCATAGCAACATACAATGTTGTCCATACTGGAGCGAATACCCAATTTGGTGGATTAAACGAAGGTTGATTAAGTGTGGCATACCATCCCGGAATAGCTTCGGCTGTAAACATTCCAGCAACGTATCCGACTAGTAGAGGAAATGTAAGAGAAATAACCAGTTTAACGGTCAGTCTTTTGTTCATCGAATTACTTTTTAAATCTGTCTGCTATGACTAACTCTTTGCTTCCTGCCGTGTATTGATAAAATCCACTTCCAGTCTTCATCCCTTTATGGCCCGCTTGTACCATGTTCACTAGCAGTGGGCATGGTGCATATTTTGGATTACCGAAGCCGTCATGCAACACATTCAAAATTGAAAAGCAAACATCAAGGCCAATGAAATCAGCGAGTTGCAAAGGACCCATTGGATGAGCCATTCCAAGCTTCATTACTGTATCAATCTCATGGACACCGGCTACTCCCTCATACAATGAATAAATCGCTTCATTAATCATTGGCATCAAAATACGATTCGCAACAAAGCCAGGATAATCGTTTACCTCAACAGGTACCTTTTCCAACATTTTCGAAAGTTGCATAATGGTGGAAGTCACTGAATCGGAAGTGTTGTATCCTCGAATAACCTCCACAAGTTTCATGATAGGCACTGGATTCATAAAATGCATGCCGATCACTTTATCAGGCCGTTTTGTTGCAGATGCAATTTTCGTGATCGAAATAGAAGAGGTGTTGGAAGCAAGAATGGCCTCTGGCTTGCAAGCTGCATCAAGGTCATAAAATAATTTTAATTTAAGTTCAGCATTCTCAGTGGCAGCCTCTACCACGAGGTCAGCATGCTTAACACCATCGGGAATGGAAATAAATGTTTTTATATTTTCAAGCGCTTGCTTTTTAGTGGCTTCCGTAATAAACTGTTTGCCAACCTGGCGTTCAAGATTTTTTTCAATGTTTGTTATCGCTTTCTTTAGGGGTTCCTCGGCAATATCAATGAGGGAAACGTGATATCCGTATTGAGCAAATACGTGAGCAATGCCGTTGCCCATAGTCCCAGAACCAATAACCGCAATGTTTTTCATTTTTTAGTAATTTAAAATCCAAAGATAGAATTTGATTGATGGCAGAAAAAATCGCATTAAGAAATTATTCACACGATGGCTCTGTCAAGAGGTAAAATAAAAAAGCCTTACTGTTCGGTAAGGCTTGCTATAGGGTTAGATTAATTTTATTACTTCGCAGTATCTGTAGTAACAGGCTCTTCAGTAGAACCGGAATTACCTAAGTCAGGTAAAGCATTGGCTGGTGCTTGTTCACCGGCCCGCTCCAAAAGTTCATTGGTAGAACGTGTATTTTGTGTAACAAAATTTGTAGAGAGGGCTAACACCATAATCGTGATCACAAAGCCCCATGTTAATTTTTCTAACAGGTCGCCTGTTTTCTTCACGCCAATCAGGTTACTGGCACCTGAGCCTCCAAACTGATTTGAAAGGCCACCCCCTTTGGAATTTTGTGCTAACACAACCAACACCAGCAAAACGGCTACGAAAAGGATGATTCCGACAATTAATGTAAACATGATTATTTCTTCAGTTCTTCAATTTGAGCCGCAAAGTAAACCTTTTTTTGTGGAAACTTCCAAATCAGTTTTTTATAGACCTCAATAGCCTTTTCTTTTTTTCCCTGTTGAATCAGGATTTTGGCGAGCGTTTCCGATATGATATTGTCAGCAAATTCCCCATTTTTTATCTCTGATAAATCACCGGGAGGAGTTGGGTCTGCTTTCGGTTTAATGGTGGGTTGTGCTTTTATAAACTGATCGATGATGGCAATTTGTTCTTTAGTTTTCGGGCTCTCCGGGATTATTTTTTTTTTTGAGGCTTTAATATCCTCAATCAACGGGTCAGCGGTTACCTCTGGATTCTTTTTGGGTCTTCCCGGTGGTTTCCTTTTAGGCTCCTCAACAATGACCTCCGCACGTGCATTTCCAAAATCGGCTGTAAGAGTCTCAAAGTTATGCCGGAGTTCATTCAATCGCTTTAAATCGTTAATAATCTCGTCCGCATAGTCAATTGAATCTATAGTTTGCTGGACATTAGAAGCTGTGCTGGTCTCAGCAGGAATTGTTATTGCTTCAACTTCTGTTTCTGTATAGGTTGTCTCATAGACTTTCGACATAATTTCTTTCAGCACGGAACGATCGGTGCTGTAAACTGCAGCCGATTGTAAAAAGTGTTGCTGACTATCGAAATTATGGTCTTTGCTTACCCTGGCAGCTAAAGCCTGCAATACCTGACTATACGGATATTGATGACAAAGAGAGATTACTTCCTCAGCTTCTTGTGATGAAGAACCGGAATAGTGATGAAGAAGGTCAATGAGTTGTCTGGTTTCCACTTGAGATTTGGACTCAAGTAAAAATAGGGATTTTTTACCAATTGGCAACTGAGGCGTTGAAGATGTCGAGCGAGATTTGATCGAAGATTTGACGGATCAATTGTTCTTCAATGTCAGCCAGGTTTTGATCATTGCTGAAATCTTTAAAAAATGAAAAGTTCTTGTCCTTAAAACTCATGGCCTCATCGAGTGTATTTACATAATTCGCCCTTACCACAATCGTTAGCCTGGTGGAGGAGGCCGAAGTGATTTCTGAATCATTGCCTGAGGAGGTTGGAGCAATGGGAGTAATCCTGTAATCCGTAATAATTCCCTCCAGTTGTAACTCACCGTTACTTTGAATTACACTTAAATTTGTATTCTGAATGAAGTAATCCTTGAGCTTATTCGTAAACGTTTGTCCCAAATTTGCTGGACCCAGATCTGTGTTGTTATAAAACTCCTCTATGGAAATATTTTTGGCGTTTGTTGTTGTTCCCTGAAAAGAGTAAACCCCGCATGAAGTTGAAGTGAGCAACAGGCAACAAACAACTGATAACCAGATTATAACTTTATTCTTCAAGATCGTACTGTTTTATTTTGCGGTACAACGTTCTCTCGGAAATACCCAAATCGCGTGCCGCGTATTTACGTTTGTTATTATTTTTTTGAAGAGCCCGTAAAATCAATTCCTTTTCCTTCTTCTCAATAGAAAGTGAATCTTCCTCCGTTTCATGTGATATGTCTTGCACTTCCTCCACCGGTTCATTGTGAACGGTTGGTGTATTCGAGTTCAAATTCAACACAACCGATTCGTTGTTATGGGCAGGTGAGTCAAGACCTTCAAATAACCCCGGATGTTCTTTTACAAGTTGAGTTGCATTTTCCTGGTGACTCAAATTGTCTAACACAATTTTTTTTAAGTCAACCATGTCTTTTTTCATATCGAACAGCACTTTGTAAAGAATATCACGCTCAGAGAATGATTCAGCAGGAGAACTTCCATTTCGGTACAGTGCGGGTAAACTATTTTCCTTCGGAAGGTAGTGAAGCAGTTTCTCTGTATCTACTTCTTTCACATCTGTGGAAAGAACAGAAATCTGTTCAACCAGGTTTTTTAACTGACGAATGTTTCCAGGGAAGCGGTATTTCACTAAAACTTCTTTAGCGTCTTCTGACAACACGATAGGTTTTACTTTGTATTTCTCTGCAAAATCGGTAGCAAATTTTCTGAACAATAACTCAACATCCTTACCCCGTTCGCGCAGAGGAGGCACAAAGATGGGCACCGTGCTAAGTCTGTAGTAAAGATCTTCCCTGAATTTCCCGTCTTCAACCTTGTGCATCAGGTTTACGTTGGTAGCAGCGACCACACGCACATCTGTTTTCACTACTTTAGAAGAACCTACTTTAATAAATTCACCGTTTTCTAAAACTCGCAGCAAACGAGCTTGTGTGCCTAGCGGCATTTCACCAATCTCATCCAGAAAAATCGTACCACCATTCGTTACTTCGAAATAACCCTTTCTGGCTTCATGGGCTCCCGTGAACGATCCTTTTTCGTGGCCGAACAGTTCAGAGTCAATAGTTCCTTCAGGAATTGAACCGCAGTTGATTGCGATGAACTGCCCGTGCTTACGAGCGCTGAGATGATGAATGATTTTTGAAAAAGACTCTTTACCACTTCCACTTTCGCCCGTAATTAATACCGACATGTCGGTAGGGGCCACTTGCATAGCTACCCGCACAGCATTGTTTAGCAACGTGGATGCACCAATGATCCCAAAACGCTGCTTGACACTTTGTATTTCTGAATCTGTAATACTCATGAAACTGCTTTACCTATTAATGTTCCGCGTGTGTAATTTTCTACCAACACGTTTACGTACTGACCTTTTTGAAGGCTTTCTCTTGGGAAAACAACTACTTTGTTTGCAGTGTTTCGGCCTTGAAGGAAATCATTCGAGCGTTTTGAATACCCTTCGATTAAAACCTGGTGTACTTTGCCAACATCTCTTTTATTCCGTTCAATTGAATGAGAGGTTTGCTTGCTGATTATTTCTTCTAGTCTTTTCTTTTTTTCTTCTACTGAAATATCATCCTTGAATTTCTTCTCAGCTAACGTTCCAGGCCGCTCAGAGTAAAAGAACATGTATGCGAAATCATACCGAACAAGGTTCATCAACGAAAGCGTTTCCTGATGTTCTTCTTCAGTTTCAGAACAAAAACCAGTGATCATATCGGATGAAATGCCGCAATCCTCACCTAAAATTTCCCGAACCCGCAACGCTTTACGGATGTACCATTCACGGGTGTACCCTCGATTCATCAATTCAAGAATACGGGAGCTTCCGCTTTGCGCTGGCAGGTGAATATTCTTACAAATATTTTTATGCTTCGCCATGGTGTACAAAACATCATCCGTAATGTCTTTTGGATGAGAGGTAGAGAACCGTAAGCGAAGATCAGGATGAACCACTGCCACCATTTCCAATAAATTGGCAAAGTTCACAACTTGAGCAACACCATTTTTTTCTAGTCTAGCTTTGTTATTTTCTAATTCGCTCCATTTGTACGAGTCAACGTTCTGTCCGAGTAGCGTTACTTCACGATAACCTTTTTCAAAAAGATCTTTTGCTTCCGCTATGATAGAGAGTGGATCTCGACTTCTTTCTCTGCCTCGTGTGAAAGGCACCACGCAAAATGTGCACATATTATCGCAGCCTCGCATAATGGAAATAAAAGCAGTAATTCCGTTTGAGTTTAATCGTACAGGACTGATATCTGCGTAGGTCTCTTCACGAGACAAGAAAGTATTAATTGCTTTCTCACCTTCGTCTACTTGTGCAATTAATTTGGGGAGATCGCGGTATGCATCAGGTCCTGCTACGAGGTCAACTATTTTCTCTTCTTCAAGGAATTTTGTTTTTAGGCGTTCGGCCATGCAGCCTAGTACACCTACAAGCAGTTCAGGCTTTCTTTTCTTAAATCCGTTAATATGATTGAGTCTATAACGAACAGTTTGTTCAGCCTTTTCGCGGATGGAACATGTATTCAGAAACACCACATCCGCTTGAGCAATATCCGAAGTTGTATCAAAGCCTTCTTTTTGGAGAATAGAAGCCACGATCTCGCTATCGGAGAAATTCATCTGGCAACCGTAGCTTTCAATATAAAGTTTACGGCTTTTGCCTGTATTCGAATCCCTGGACGTTTGGTACGTCTCACAGAGCTCTGCTTCCTTTAAAATGCCCAAATCTTCTATTAACTGTTCCATCTGCTAAATCAGGACGTAAAAATACAACTTTTAGTGCTTTTTTGTGACATCTTGTCAGTTTAATAGTCTTGAGTAACTAGTCATTAGTCCTTAGACTTGAGTTCTTAAACTCTGGACTAATTACACACGACTATTAAAACTATTTAGAATGGCAATCATTAAATCCGTACGAGGCTTTACTCCCAAATTTGGCAAAAACTGTTTCTTTGCCGACAATGCAGTGGTAGTGGGGGAAGTGGAAATGGGGAACAACTGCACTGTTTGGTTCAATGCCATAGTGCGGGGAGATGTTCATTCTATTACCATAGGGGATAACACCAATATTCAAGATGGAGCGGTAATTCACTGCACCTATCAAAAAGCAAAAACGATTATTGGAAGCAACGTGTCGATAGCGCATAATGCGATTGTTCATGGATGTACCGTTGAAGACAATGTGTTAATCGGTATGGGCGCTATTATAATGGATTGTGCTGTAATTGGAAGCAACTCTGTAATTGCCGCTGGGGCGATTATTCTACCTGGCACTTTGGTTGAACCAGGAAGTATGTATGCAGGCAATCCCGCCAAGCGAATGAAGGATATCAGTGATGAAATGAAGGAAGTAATTCAGCGTACGGCTACAAATTATCCGATGTATGCGGAGTGGTTCAAGTAAAGCTTAAAACAAATTTTAGAAGAGGTCTATTTAGTAGCAAATGCTGCAATCTTATCAGAACTTTTTATTGCGGATTTCAAGGATTTATTACTATATTCCAAAGCATTCCGAAGCATCATGTCAGTTTTAAAAAATAAAGGTTTTGAACCTGAGGTTATCAGCGACTACAAGAGAAAAATGAAAGCTCTTGGCCTCCCATTCTTGCCAGATGATCAGGATTCAAATACAGATGAGAGTATACATTTTTATTTTGTTGGTAGAGATGATTCAAACAGAGAGGTGGTATACGATGCCATGATGTATACCTTGCGGCTTCAACATGAAAGTGAAATGTTTGAAATTGCTGAGCACCGTGCAGCCAAGCACTTCCCTAATTATAAAAAGATTGCGTACGAAGAAGACGAGAATGGTAACCTATCCGCATTGGATGATCAGGAGGAGGAAATTGGTTTATATATGGCGGAAGTAATTATGGAGTTGGAGGAAGATGGATCGGTAAAGGTTAATGAACATGTGGATATGGACATCCACGTTGATTTTGGTATAGCCTTGGATATCGGCCTGCATGTTGAAAGGATTGCCACTTCAATAGTTGAAAAATTTATTAACGATTTCAATAGCGATTCGCTTCAATTAGACCCTACCCTTTATTCCTTTCAAACAAAGGAGGAAGAAGCTTAATCCCAAAACCCGTATTATTTGTTTGTAATAACTGCATAATTGATGACGATGGTTATATTTGCGGGCTAAAATCAATTATTAATTAAGTAATGAAGAATTTGCCACTCATTTTAAGCACTGTACTGCTGGTTGCGGTAGGTGTTTTATACTACTTCCATTTTTCTGGAAACAACTCAAAGACTTCCAGGTCAGCCGATATTGCTGTTGGAGATTTGACTATTGCTTATATAAACTCGGATTCTGTTTTGAAGAATTATGATTTTTTAAAAGATAATAAGGTCGTACTGGAATCAAGGACTAAGCAAATGGACTCCGATTATCGTAACCGCGCGCAGAGCCTTCAAAATGAGATTACTGCATACCAACGTAATCAATCCAACCTTACCATCGGTCAAGCGAGAGCGTTAGAAGAGGACCTTGCAAAAAAACAACAAAACCTACAGATGTATCAACAAAGTCTGAGTCAGGAGTTGATGAATGAAGAGTCAAAGCTGAACAAAGAATTGTATGACCGCATCACGGGTTTCTTGAAAACCTACAGCCAGGAAAACGGTTTGCAGGTGGTGCTGAAGTTTGATCCAACAAGCGATGTACTTTTTGGCGCTGAAGGGTTGGATATAACCAATGTTGTGGTGAAGGGATTGAACAATGCGTACGCAATTGAAAAGGAATCTGGTGGAAAAGTAAAAGTAGACAGTACATCCACAAAGTAATAGCGAGAGCAAATTGGAAAACCGGTTCCCAATAACTTTGGGGCCGGTTTTTTATTTATATTTGTTAGTCTATGGCATCTATTTTACCCGCATTTCTTCAGGTAAAGACACTCGAGCAGCGTCAAGTTGTGTTGATGCTGACCACCGGTTTTTTTATGGGGGTGTTTATTGCCACATATCAAATTACAGCTGATTCAATTTTCTTAAACAGGCTGGGGATCTATCTCGATAAGGCTTTTTTAGCAGCCGGTATTCTGGGCATTGTTACAACATTTATATTCTCTTCATTACAAAACGTGATTCGATTTTCGGTGCTTACGCAGATCAGTGTGGCATTGATTTTCCTGTTTACGGTGGCAGTTTATGTGCTGATTCATTTTGGTAATCCGGAATATCATAACATCGTGATATTCACTATGTATTGCGGTTCGGGGCCTATCATAGCCCTTTTATTACTTTGTTATTGGGGTACTTTCGGACGCCTATTTAATTTCAGGCAGTCTAAAAGTATTATCGGGTGGATTGATACGGGCCAGTTGGTCGCTGCTATTTTGGCCTCTTTTCTCATCCCTCTTACCGCTCGCTTAGTTCCCGATACAACCGATTACCTACTGGTGTGTAGTTTGAGTATGTTAGTTGTTGGTGCTCTCCTGTTTTTAATCTCCTCTCGCTTTACCCTCTCTAAAAACAATCCAAAAGAATTTGACACAGGGGTCAGGGAGGAGACAACAATGAGGCGAACATTCTCAGATCGTTACATCCTTACCATGTCTTTGTTGTTAGTCGTTTCCATGACGGCATTTGTTTTCAATCAGTACTCTTTTCAGCAATTGGTAAGTGTTCAATATCCAAACCAACGCGAGCTTACTGACTTCAATGCGTTCTTCATGGCTGCTGTGTATGGCCTCAGTTTGTTTATGCAAACATTTGTTAACAGCCGAATTATTGGTAGCTACGGTCTACGCGTTTCGCTGCTCCTTCTTCCGTTTGTATTGGCAATATTTTCCCTGGGAGCAGTTGTCGCAGGTGTTGTTTTTGGTTTCGATAAAGCGACCTCTCCAACAGGCTTCATTTATTTTTTCTTGTTTGTTGCCATGAGTCGACTCTTTAACTGGACCCTGCGCGATTCGTTGGAGGCACCCGTGTTCAAACTTTTCTTTATACCACTTGACGGCCGCTTACGGTTTAATATTCAATCGAAGGTGGAAGGCTTTGTAAATGAGAGTTCTCGGTTCGTGGCGGGCCTGTTGATATTCTTGCTTGCGTTTATTCCATTTTTCAAAATCATTCATATTTCAATGGCCTTGGTGGTGCTGGCAGCACTCTATTATTTTGTTGTTGACCGACTTTACAGTGGATACAGAGGTAAGATTCGCTTGAAGCTAGAAAATACCGATAGTCAGCAGGATAAACTTGAAAAAGGATTCGCTCAAGTCACCCGAAAGCTAGAGGGTATGTTGTTGGAATCCAATTCGGGAAAGGCTGTTTTTTCGTATAAGCTTCTTGAAAAGATTAATGCCAGCCAAATGTCGGTGTGGGTAAATAGGTTAATTAAAAATGAGGAAGAGACCATACACCATTATGCTCAGGAAAAACTGAATGAGTTAAAGGGCCTTTCTGTTTCCGATAAGTATGTGATCAGCATGGATCAGAACAGAGTGGATGGTTCAGAAAAAAATATCTTAAGCAAGAATGATCTTCAACTGATTATTCAGAATGATGGAGACATTACAAAAACCAGAATTCAACGATTGACCCGGTCGGTAAACCCGGATGACCGACACTATGCTGCTGAGTTATTGCTGCATACTTCGGCAGAAGAGTGCATTTCTTTTTTAATTGAACTACTGAATGACACGGAACCCAAAGTGAGAAACACCGCCATTCGATCCGCAATTAAGAAATGGAATTCAGAAGTAATCAGCGCGTTGATTGAAAACCTGGGTAGCCCGGTGTATAGCAACCAGGCTATGAATAGTTTGATATTGATCGGATCAAAAGCATTGCCACTGCTCGATAATTCTTTTTACAGGAGCAGCCAAAGCACACAGGTCATGTTACGGGTGATTCAGGTCATTGGAAGAATTGGCGGTCAGCGGGCTCGGGATATACTTTGGAGCAAAATTGATTATCCAAACAAAGTTGTGGTATCACAAGTTCTGTTATCGTTAGGCGAGTGTGGGTTTAAAGCCGGTGTATCACAAATCACCCGTATAAAGTACGCCATTGAAACAGATATCGCGGACATTCGCTGGAATTTCAGTGCGATCCAGGAAGTTGGTAGTGATGGGTTTAACGAACAGATTGTCAATTCTTTACGGTGGGAAATTCAAAATGACATTGAGCATATTTATATGTTGCTTGCCATGTTATACGATACACGTTCTATACAGCTTGTAAAAGAAAACATTGATAGCCGGACGACCGAAGGGATAACGTATGCCATTGAGTTGCTTGACGTATTCTTGTCCGATCAACTCAAACAAAGGGTAATTCCCATATTGGATGACCTTACCGATGCGGATAGGATTGGTAAGCTTGATGTCTTTTATCCCCGTGTGAAATTGGATTCTAAATTAGTATTGAAGTTCATGATCAATCGAGACTTCACACAATCGAATCGCTGGACGAAAGCCTGTGTTTTATACCAGATTGGGCTTGCCAAAATTGCCGACTTTAAATTAGATCTGATCGCTCAGATGTTTAATCCCGACACCTTGATTAGGGAAGTGGCAGCATGGGCATTATTCCAACTGAATGAAGCAGAGTATTATCAAAACGCTAACCGATTGATTGATCAACATAAGCGAGAATTGAATGAAGTTATTATACACCTCAATCGCTTAAGCAAGTTTGAAAAGGTTCTATTCTTTCAAAAAATTGAATTGTTGAATGATATTCCCGGCATAACGCTCTCATACCTGGCCGACATCAGTGAAGAAATAAAGATTAAGCAAGGCGAGACGCTCATATTGGATGATAAGGTGAACAATGATTTTTATGTACAGTTGAATGGGGTGGTTGATTTCTACGAAAGAGGGGTTTACATGTCTGAATTTAGGAAGGGTCAATTCATTGGAGAAATGCTGTCTAAGCCCAATTTTGTAAACACCAATCTGATCATAGCGAAAAGTGATGCTAACATCCTGAAATTCAATAAAGACAAGTTTTATGAACTTTTAGCTGATAATGTGAAACTGGCGGATAAAGTGCTGGAATATGCCTAAATTTGGCAATTCAAGGTTATTTACCTTACTTGGGTAAATTCATTTTTTAGACTGATTGAGTTA
The DNA here is from genome assembly GCA_031400675.1 of Cyclobacteriaceae bacterium. Classification (GTDB taxonomy): domain Bacteria; phylum Bacteroidota; class Bacteroidia; order Cytophagales; family Cyclobacteriaceae; genus UBA2336. The sequence continues at coordinate 7,891 of JANNQJ010000063.1, read as the reverse complement.
CTAATTTTTTAGACTAATTCTTTAAAGTGTGTACATAGCAATATGGTGCCAATTCGTTAAATTTCAGGTTCTTTGTAGCTAAACTATGCTCACTCATACGCTGCTGCCCGAAGAGTCAGGATTTGCTACGGAGGTTCAACATGATTTGGATCCCGGAACTGTTAATCCTTTTCCAGGGTTGCGACCCTTTACGGTAGACGAGTGCCATTTATTCTTCGGTCGCGAAGGTCAGGTGGACGATATCCTTGTTAAGCTTTCCCAAAACAGGTTTGTATGCGTGATGGGTTATTCCGGCAGCGGTAAATCCTCACTGATGCACTGCGGTTTGGTGCCTGTTTTATTTGGCGGATTTGTAACACAAACAAGCCCAAATTGGAATATAATAATCACCAGACCTGGAACGTCACCCATTCATAACCTGGCCGAATCCATTGTTGAACATCTCATCTTTAAAAATCGTATTTCACCTGACGACAAATCAATTCATAAATCCATTATTCATTCTGTCCTGCGCAGTAGTTCTTATGGACTAGTTGAAGTTTCCCGTTATCTGCAAGAGCATAAACTGGAAAATGTATTCTTTATGGTGGATCAGTTTGAGGAACTGTTTAGATTTCAGGAGGTTGATGACGAAGACGATGGCTTTAATGAATCTCAAGAGTATGTAAATCTCCTTCTTAATGCCATCCAACAACGCAATGTTCCGGTGTATGCTGCTGTCACCATGCGTTCAGATTTCATTGCGCGATGCTCTGTTTTTCCAAGCTTAACGGATGAAATTAATAAGAGCAATTATCTCGTTCCGCAGATGTCGCGGGAGCAGAAGAAAATGGTCATTGAAGGGCCTGTCGCAGTAGGAGGAGGTAGAATATCACAGCGGCTGGTTAAGAAGTTGCTAGGTGATATGGGCAAGAACCAGGATCAGTTGCCGATCTTACAACACGCCCTGATGCGAACGTGGGATTATTGGATACAGAACCACGAGGAGGGTGAACCCATGGACCTGCGGCACTATAACGCTGTTGGTAAAATTTCTCAGGCACTTTCGCAGCACGCCAATGAATCCTTTGAAGAATTAACGTCACGCGAAAAAGAGATTGCGGACATACTTTTCAAAAGCATTACCGAAAAGAGCCAGGATAATAAGGGCATGCGAAGGCCCAGTAAATTAAAACTGGTCGCAGACCTGGCAGATGCGGATACGCAGGAAGTAATCGCAGTGGTCGAACATTTCCGAAAACCCGGACGATCATTCTTGATGCCAGCTCATTACGTTCCGCTTACCAGCGATTCAGTTATTGAGCTTTCGCATGAAAGTTTAATGCGCATATGGAATAAATTGGATGCGTGGGTTGAGGAGGAGTTCGAATCGGCTACCATGTATAAGCGCATATCAGATGCTGCAGCGATGTACCAGATTGGTAAAACTGGTTTATGGAGACCTCCTGATTTACAATTGGCACTTAACTGGCAAAAGAAACAGAGACCCACGCGTGAATGGGCGCAACGCTACGATACTGCATTTGAGCGTGCGATCGTTTTTCTGGATACAAGCCGAATTACGTATGAAGCCGAGCTCAAGAATCAGGAAATGTTGCAGAAGCGAATGCTTCGCAGAGCTCGTGCAACGGCTGTTATTCTGGGTATTGCCGCATTGATAGCGATCTTATTCTTTGTATATGCAAACCTTCAGAAAATAGATGCCGATAGAAATTTAGTGGAAGCTAATATCCAAAGAATTGCAGCGGATAAGCAGCGAGCCATGGCCGAAACAGAGAAGAAGGCAGCGGATTTTCAAAAACGACAAGCTGAACTGGCGAGGAACGAGGCGCTGGTTGCCAATAGTAAAATGGAACTTGCCCTTACACAATTGGAAGTGGAAAAGAACAATGCGTTGAGCGCGCTTCGGGAGGCTAAACGACAAGAAAAAATTGCCGTTGCTGCCGGTGAAAAGGAGAAAGCTGCAAATAATGTTGCTCAGGAACAAACGAAGAAAGCAACAGTGAATTATGAAAGGGCAAACCGGCTACTAATGCTTACAAAAGCACAAGCTTTAGCTGCAAAATCCGTTCAGGAAGATGATGACAAAAATCTGGCAGGCTTGCAAGCTATGCAAGGATTTCAATTTCATCGTAGATATGATGGAAAGCACTACGATCCTTATATCTATGCTGGTTTGTATCACGCACTTAGTTTATTATCCGGCTCAACCTATAATGCCATTAAGGTAAAAGGCCCTGCACGTAACCGAATGAATTCGGTTGCAGTATCCGCAACAAGTTCCAGGTTTTATGCAGCTGCCGCTGACGGAAGAATTTTCTCAGGAAATTACGAGAGCCTGAACAGCCTCCCCACGGGTTACGAGAATCCATACCCAAATAAAATTGTTGCCCTTAGTCGGGATGAAAATTATTTAGTGAATGGAACTGATTCTGCTGCAGTTCAGATTTTTAATTTGAAGAGTGGCGCTACCAAACCTGTTGTTGTTAAGGGATTATTAGGTTCTACCAATGATATTGAATTCTTACCCAATAATTCCGCTTTCATAGTAAGTAAGTCAGACAAAACGATTTCAATTGTGAATCATTTGACCGGCAAAGCAAATACGCTGGTAAGCTTGCCGTATGAATTGAAATCATTATCGATCAGTCCGGATGGTCAGTGGTTAGTGGGGGGTACGTGGTCGGGTGAGCTCGTGCTCGTTGACATTCAATCAAAAAAGACGGAAGTACTGTACAAGGATTCTGCATCTCAGATTCTTTCTGTCCGCTTTAGTCCGGACGGAAAGAAACTTGCCTTTGGAACATATGAGCCAAAAGAGAAAAGAGGCCTTGTGAAAATGTTTGACATGGTAAAACGCACAAAAGACGAAAGGCAATTTACGGGGCACAAAGCAGGTGTGTACGATATAGAGTTTAGTCCTGATGGAAAATTGTTAGCCAGTGCGGGGTCAGACAAACGATTACAAATGTGGGTGTTAGATTACCCTGAAGACCTGCCAATTGTGATGGAAAACAATAACGGATTTATTTGGGACATCGCCTTTGCAAAGGGTTCAGACTATTTAATAGCAGCCTGTCATGAATCTGAAATTCGTGTGTGGCCAACGGATCCCGATTTGTTAGCAAAACAAGTTTGCCCTAAACTAGCCAGAAATATGACCTTAGAAGAATGGAGCAGATACGTGGGAAGCGATATTGACTTTGAAAATACCTGCACCAATCTTCTCATTAAGGATTACGAATAAATGAACGGCTGGAAATCTATTGTTGGCTTGATCGTTACCAGTATGCTCAGTGCATCGGTATGGGCACAGGGTAATACATGCGAAGAGCAGCTAAATGCTGCCACTGCTGAATTTGATGCCGGTAGGTTCTATGGTGTTCCAACCATGCTTAAACCTTGTATTGATAAAGGGTTTTCTCGTGAACAACGACAGCGTGCTTTTTTATTGTTAACACAAACCTACCTTTTACTGGATGATCCCATTGGAGCTGACAATAGCTACCTCGAATTGCTGCGCGCGAATCCCGAATTTTTACCTGACACAGCACTTCATCAAATTGATGTGGTGTATCTAAGTAAACGTTTTACGGCTACACCCATTATTTCGTGGTTTGTTCGTATCGGAGGCAATGTTTCGCCCATTGAAGTTATCAGTACAATAAATCCTTCAGGAACTCCGGTAAGAAATGACTATGCGCTAAAACCAGGTTGGCAGGTAGGCGGGGGAGTAGATTGGAATCTTACCGAAAAAATTGCACTTACCGGTGAATTGAATTACTCCTTTACAGCGTATAAAAAAAATCAATTTAAATTTCCAACGCAGGTTCCCGATGAAGAAGAATTTTACGACAAACAAAATTGGGTTTCTATACCATTTTCTATTAAGTATTCAGATACAAAGGGTCAAATCAGACCGTATGGTTTTGTGGGTTATGCAGTAAGCTTGTTGGTTACGGATAAGGGTCAGATACAACTTTCTAAACGCGATAGTCAAGGGAACTCTGAAGCCCCGGTTACACTCGAGGAGTCAAGCCCCTCCCTTGATTTTGAGGATTACAGAAATCGGGTGAACACGTCTTTCTTTTTTGGTGGAGGTGCCCGATATAAATTGGGTATAAATTTTTTGTTTGCCGAAATGCGCTACAGTTTTGGTTTGAGGAATGTGGTGACGGAAACTTCTACTTTTGATAACGCGGGCCCAGCTGTTGAATATGGTCACGTGGATGATTACTTCAGGATGGACAATCTTTCTGTTTCAATTGGATTTGTAAAACCGATGTACAAGCCTCGCCCGGTAAAAAAGGTGAAGACTAAGTCAGTATTGAGGGGATTAAAGAAACGCACGAAATGAAACGGAAGCTGAGCGTTAGTATTCTAGTGGCTTCTCTTTTCCTCTGGATAGCGTGTGATTCGGAGAGTAGTGTTGATCTTGCTTATAAAGATCATTTCATTAAATACTATGGCGAAGATGGCAACCAAGAGGGAAAGGATTTAGTCATTAACAATGATGGCACCATAATAATTCTTGGCACATCTACTACAACCACGGGTTCAAAAAGAATGTACCTCGCCAAAACAGATGTAGAAGGAGAGATTATTTGGGAAAAAAATTTGGGTAGCCTTACCAATGACGAAGTTGCTCAGGATATTGAGTTTATAAGTGCCGGACCAGAGGCAGGTAACTATGTTGTTTTATCGAATGTAAAAAAGAATTCAAATGATTCGCTTGCCATTAGACTGACAGTTGTGGCCTCAAATGGTGATAGTCTGAAAAGTACATACTTCAACTATTTGGAAAGCCAGGAAGCCCGATCTATTACACATCTTACTAACGGAGCATTTTATGTTGCTGGAAAAACAACAGATACAGATCCATCGGATGCAGGAAACGCAACACTACCAATTAATGATCTTGAAGACGTCTTGGTTGTCCGATTTAATAATGATTTTACATGGTTAGTTTCAGATGTTTATCGAGTTGGGAGTTCGTCCATAGGTTCTGCAATCAAAATTTTTGAGAATGGAACCAACTTTTCCTATGCAGGTTTTTCAGATATTATTACACCCGGTGAAGATGGGATTCCTACTGATTATGAAAATAATTTTTTCTTTCGTCAGTTTACAACTGACCCCAGAGCGCCTTCTTCTACTGATTATGCTGGAAGCTCCACTCAGCAAGAAATTTTAGCGAGCATCTCAAAGTCCCCCTCAGGTTTTTTTCTGGCCATTGGAACTCAATTTACCACGGGAGGTATTAATAGATTATTTGCAACCAAACTTAACGGCACTACATTTACTAAAGCAGCCGAAGGAATTCTGAACAGCAACGATGAACTTGAGGGAGTGTCTGTTACGGCCTCCGGAGCCAGCCAATTTTTAGTAGTAGGAAATAAAATTAGTCCGGGTGGAAAAGATATTTGGCTTGCCAAAGTTGGAACAACACTGAGTGTTCAATTTTCGGTGACTTTTGGAGGGGCAAATAACGATGACACTGCCAGTGCAGTAGCTGAATTGCCCAATGGAGATATTGTAGTGTTAGGAACGATGAATCTGGTGAACCAGAATAAGATTGCCTTGATTAAGTTAAAATCCAATGGGCAGTTTTAGATCGTTTTCTTTACGAAATTCTGTAGCTGTTCATGGGTTACTTATTAGTGCAATTTGACATTGACAATTTGGGTGTTTTTGTTTTATGGTTCGAATTTTTGACAATCGGTTATCTTTCCCTTTTTCTTTGAATAAAGAATCTACTTTTGGCCAACTCTTTTCTATGTTTTCTAGACTAAAACCGCTTTATCTCCTCTTTTCGGTTTTGCGCCACATAGTTGGTTTTACAGGCTTAAAGGTTAATACTGGCGTAAACAATAAAGTAGTAATTCTGCTCTTCTTATTATTAAGCAGTTCTCTGGTTAGTTTGGGGCAGGTCTTAAGTACAGGTGTCGGAACAAATTGGTCTGATAACTTAACCTGGAACACGGGCGCACCTCCTTTGCCTGGACAGACTGTAACCATTCAAACAGGGCATTCCGTAAATGTCAATATAGCGAATCCGCAGTTTTTAACATTGACTATTGTCGGAACTTTGAACGTTTCAATAGCTTCGGTTTTTCCGAATTCAGTTACCGTTTCAGCAGGCGGGACCTGGAGTAACGCTGGCAATTTTCCTGTTACATTCCGGGGAGGTATCACAAATAATTCCGGGCTTGGTAATTTCATTGCGGGTGTAGGTGTTAACACGTTCGATACAAACAGTCAATCGTTAACAGGCTCGTTTTCTTTTGCAAATGTTACGGTCACTGCTCCCACCGTGTTAACCAATAATAATACCGCACGAATAACTAATTCGTTAGCAGGTTCTGGCACTTTCACACAAGCGATAAATTCAATGCTTAATCTGGGCGGTACAAGTACAGTTACTGCCATGAATGCAACTGCCATTGGAAATACGGTTAACTATACAGGCGCTGCTCAGACGGTATTTGGTACAAATTACTTTCACTTGACCTATTCAGGCTCAGGTTCCAAAACGATGTTGGCAGGTACAACGGCTGTTGCAGGTGACTTTACACTCCTTGGAACTGCTTTTACAGCAATTGGAGCTAACCTAATTATTGGCGGGAATCTAAATGTGAATAGCGGAGTAGCCTTTGGTTATTTCTTTACCGCTGGGTTTTCGTTAACAGTAAATGGAAGCACGAATGTTAATGTGGGTCGATTGTTCACATTTAATCCACCGCCCAAGACTTTTGTTGGACCGATATTAATATCGGCTGGATCTTCATGGAGTAATGGATCACCGGTTTTTATTCAAAATGGATTGACAAACGATGGATCGTTTACAAGTGGAACTTCTCTTATTACATTCAATACCAACAACCAGGCTGTGGCGGGAACGGGGCTTATTTCAATAGCCAATATGGCTGTTGATGGAATTTCGCTCACAAACTCGACTAATACGCTCACAATAACTACTTCTGCAATCGGAACTGGCTCCATCATTCAGGCTGCCAATTCAACCCTTACATTAAATGGTACTTATGGATTACCCTCTTTAAATGCAGCTGCGCTGAATAATACAGTCATCTACTTTGGATCAAACCAAAGTATTCTTGCAAGTTCTTATTATAATCTAATTATCAATCAATTGGCCGGAGAAGCAACGTTAAGCGGTAATGCAAGTGTTGACGGAACGCTCAGTTTGCTTCAGCGAAATTTCAATTTGGCAGGTAACTCACTTACACTCGGACCAACTTCACCCGCTATTGCAGGTTCTCCTTTCTCCAATTCCAAAATGATAATTGCCTCGGGCGGAAGTTTGTTGAAGAAAACATTTAGCGGGTCCCCCGCTACTTACGATTTTCCGATTGGTGATAACGCAGGCGCTCTCGAATATTCTCCGATGAATGTTGATGTAATGTCAGGTACTTTTCCTGCAGACCTTTCGGTCACTGTAACGGATGCCAAACATCCCAACAATGCAAGCACAACATCTTATTTAACCAGGTATTGGGATGTTACGACAACGAATAACGTTGTCGCTAATATTACTTCAACTTATCTTTTTCCGGGAGATGTTGTTGGAGTTGAGATAAACTCCGCTGCAGCTCAATTGAATGGTTCATTTGATGTTATAAGCAATCCATGGACTAGATTTTCTCCCTTGGGAGGTAATACCTTAACAGCAGCCAACGCCAATATTACTGCTGGCCTGATGTCTTCATTTACCGGAATCACCGGACCTTCCGGAGATCCTAACATTAGTATTACCAACGGAGCAACACTTTCATTATGCAGTGGATCATCCGTGGGACTTACCACGTCATCAACAGGCATAGCTCCTCTGACTTATTCATGGCTTCCAGTAACAGGACTGAGTTCTCCATCC
>JANNQJ010000062.1:0-1592 GCA_031400675.1 Cyclobacteriaceae bacterium | reverse complement strand
CTGCTAAAACCTTTGGAGATGCTTCGTTCGCATTGTCAGCAACTGCTACATCGAGTTTACCCATTTCTTACAGCAGCTCAGCCGAAACGGTTGCTACCATTTCAGGAAACACCGTAACTATTATTGGTGCTGGCTCTGTAACCATCACAGCAAAACAGGCTGGTAATAACAACTACAATGCGGCTCCTGATGTGCCTCAAACATTAACAGTCAACAAAGCAGACCAAACGATCACGTTCAATTCGATTGCGATGAAAAATTTCGGTGACGCTTCTTTCCAATTATCAGCTACTGCAAGTTCGGGCTTACCTGTTTCCTATGCAAGTTCGGGTGAAACAATAGCCACTATTTCAGGAAACACCGTTACTATTGTGGGTGCAGGTTCTGCCAACATCACTGCCAAACAGGCTGGCAACGCCAACTACAAGGAAGCAACTGAAGTAGCCCAAGCATTGACTGTCAATAAAGCAAATCAATCTATAACCTTCCTCGCAATTTCCACGAAAACTTTTGGCAATATGCCTTTCAACTTAACTGGGACTTCGGGTTCAGGCCTCGCTGTTCAATATTCAACGACTTCTGGTAAAATATCCTTGTCAGGGAATCAAATTACAATGATTAAACCGGGTAGCGTTACCATCAACGCTGATCAAGGTGGAAACAATAATTTTAGTGCGGCTACATCCGTATCGCAATCCTTTTGCATTAACCCATCGAAGCCCATCATAACAGCTAGCGGTTTAAATTCAGGAACTCCTGTATTAAATTCAAGTAGTGAAATTGGAAGCCAATGGTATAAAAATGGCACACTAATAGTGGATGCAGTATCAAATACATTCACTCCAACGGATGGTGGATCGTATTCTGTAAAGGTTACGATTGATAACTGTTCTAGTGAATTTTCTGCGGAGCAGATATTAGTGATTACAGGAGTTGAGACATCTGCTCTGAGTGAAGGATTCTTTATTTATCCAAATCCAGTGACTAATACCTTAACGATTAGCTTGGTCAATTTTGATGCTACTTCTGAAGTAAATATTGTTGTTTACGATATGTCAGGTAAAGCTGTCGAGAAAATTTCTAAAATGGGAGAGATAGCAACGATTTCGGTCAACACTTATTCTTCGGGGACATATTTTATAAACGCATCACAGCGAAATCTAACCCATGTTGCGAAGTTTATTAAGAATTAACGTACTCAAATCATATTATTCGCGTACGCAAACTTAATCAACCCAACAAGATTGGTTGCTCCTGTTTTTTTGAGAATATTTTTCCGGTGAGTCTCTACTGTTCGTTCGCTGATAAAAAGAATCTCAGCAATCTGTCGGCTGTTAAATTCTTTGGCCACCAGTTTCAGGATTTCAATTTCGCGTGAAGTTAAAATGCCTTTATCCTCCTCTTCCGGTGTATGGATGAGAAGCTCAGCAATTTCATCGCTCAGAAAACGCTTCCCGTCAACAACCTTGTGCAAGGCCTCTGTTAAATTTTTGTATGTATTATTTTTTAATAAATATCCCAATACGCCTGTTCGCAAAAGCTCCTTCACAACCGATGGATCATCGTGCTGGCTTAGGACAATGATTTTGATT
>JANNQJ010000061.1:0-40569 GCA_031400675.1 Cyclobacteriaceae bacterium | reverse complement strand
GTTTTTAACGGACTGTTTGGTAAAGAGTGGAGGGTAGGTCGTAAGAAAAACTTCTTATCTGCCAACATAAAGGTGACTACCATTGGAGGCAAATATTTAACACCTATTGATTTCGATGCATCACAACAATACGGAAGAACGATTTACAAGGAAAACGAAGCCTACAGTGAAAAACAGGATGCTTACTTCCGTACGGATCTGAAAATTTCCTATCGGAAAGAGTATAAACGCAGCACGTTGGAAATAGCAGTCGATCTTCAAAATGTTACCGGTAATCAGAATATATTTTCGCAAAGCTATAATGCACGTACCAATACGATTGTAACACAATACCAGCAAGGCTTTTTCCCTGTGCCTTTTGTGCGGTACACGTTTTAATGTCATCATCGTGCACGATATTATAGAGGCGAAAATGACCGGTATTGAAGAACGCACCAGCAATTTTGCGTTTGAAGGAAACTATGTAACGGATTATTGCAGTTTTTTAACGCGTCAACCTTCGAATGACTTCATTGTGGCAATGGATGATGCGCAGGTATTGCAGTTAAGTCATGAAAGTATGCAGGCTGCCTTTGAAAAATCACCTGTATGGCAAAAGTTCGGACGACTTATTGCCGAACATATTTTTATAATGGTGGAATGCGCGCTAAAAGCCTGCTCTTTAAAACTCCGGAAGAGTTGTCTCTGGAACTGATGAAAGAGCGGCCGAAAGTAATGGAGCGGATTCCGCTGCATTATATTGCTTCCTACTGCGGAATAAAGCCAGAATCTTTAAGCAGAATTAGAAAACGGTTGTCAGAAAAATCAGTTGATAAATAAGTGTCTCTACCAAAGACAACGTCATTGCGAACTGACGCGTGAGGTTGTGCAATGGCGTGAAGCAATCTGATGAATTGAAACAGTGTTACGAACATGAGATTGCTTCGTCATCCGTCACACTCTCCATCGCTAATTCCTCGCAATGACGTGTCACTATTCTTCGCAATTAATAATTCGGAATATTCATACCCAGAATAATATCGCGTTTACCAATCCAGATTCCTTTTTCGCTTTTCTTCAGTGAAATAATTCCCGATCCTCCTCGTTTCTCCTGATGTGTTCTTTCCTGATCAGAAAGTACCGGGTCATCATCAAATAAAAATTCATCAATCCAGTACAAAGTCATTCCCGGTTCTTTAATGATCGGATGAATGTGTTGGGGATTTATGCTGTTTGGATAGGAAGCAGGTCGGATAGTTTTAAATTCGTAACAACCTCTTGCATCTGTCTTTACCCAGCCGCGCAAATGTCCATGACGTTTGGCCGTAGTTTGCTTGGGTGCTGGTGAGTACAATCCCTCTTTATCAGTGTGGTACACATAGAGAATAACTCCGGGAGCCGGTGTCTTGCCGTCTTTTTTATAAATCGTGCCACTGATAATCAAGGGTTCACCGGGTTCATCCGGGCCTGCGATCGTTGTTTGCCACGAAGGAGTTGACGGCATACCCGCAAACATCATATCACAATCTTCGCAGGATGAACCTACTACACGATCTGTTTTTTCATCGGATTGCGTACATCCTGAAACACTTAAGAAAGTAAAAGTTAGGAGAAGCAGAACTGAGTTTTTCATATCATACTGTTTCTTTAATAAAGCGTAAAAACCATGTATTAAGAAACGATTCATTGATGGATGGCTGTTAACCCGTTATGAAATGCTTTTAGCGGATATAATCTGCTTAACAAAAGAATTACTTTAGGGTAAACCGATTTTTAACGCTTATGAAATGTGGGCTCAACTTCACCGAGTATTAATAAGTGTATTATTTCTTTAACAACGATAGAATCTCATTCAACTTCAACAACGCCTCCACCGGACTGATGGTGTTGATATCAATCTTCTCCAGTATTTCATGAATCGCTTTCGATTTAGGATCCATCGCAAATAAGCTCATCTGTGGAGTGGCTTTTGGTAAATCTTCAAGCTTTCGCTTAGGCTCGTTCTTCTGTTTTTCCTTTTCCAGGAAATGGAGAATGTCGTTTGAACGCAATACAACTTTGTTGGGCATGCCCGCCATCTGCGCTACGTGAATACCAAAGCTGTGCTCGCTGCCACCGGCCTTCAACGTACGCATGAAAATAATTTTGTCGCCCGCTTCTTTCACTGATACATTAAAGTTTTTCACTCGCACCAAGTCTTCCTCCAACTGATTGAGTTCGTGATAGTGTGTGGCAAATAATGTTTTTGGTTTAAAGTCTTTGTGGTTGTGCAAATACTCCACAATAGCCCAAGCAATGGACACACCATCGTAGGTGGAAGTTCCGCGACCAATCTCATCCATCAAAATCAGACTGCGATCGCTTAGGTTGTTGAGGATGCTAGCCGTTTCTATCATCTCCACCATAAAGGTCGATTCGCCACGAGAAAGGTTATCGGATGCACCGACCCGTGTGAATACCTTGTCTACGATTCCAATCGTGGCGCTTTCAGCCGGAACAAAACTTCCGATCTGTGCCATTAATACGATCAGGGCCACCTGTCGCAACAATGCCGATTTACCTGCCATGTTAGGACCAGTAATAATTAGAATCTGTTGCGATTCGGTGTCGAGGTAAATATCGTTTGGTACATAGCGTTCGCCTGCCGGCAATTGTTTTTCAATAACAGGGTGGCGACCTGCTCTAATATCCAACGCTTTCGTCTCATTGATTTCCGGTTTTGAATACTTATTCTGTCGCGCTACCGTTGCAAATGAAAGGAGGCAATCCTGTTGCGCCAGTACACGTGCATTTTGCTGAATAGGCAACACAAAACCCGAAGCATGTGCACTAACTCCTGGAAAAGTTTTTGCTCAATCACGTTCAGCTTCTCTTCTGCATGCAGAATTTTTTCTTCATACACCTTCAGCTCTTCCGTGATGTAGCGCTCAGCATTCACCAACGTTTGTTTGCGAATCCAGTCGGAAGGAACTTTGTCTTTGTTGGCATTGCTGACCTCGAGGTAATACCCAAATACTTTGTTGTATGAAATTTTCAGAGAGTTAATGCCTGTCCTTTCTATTTCACGCTTCTGAATTTGTAACAAATAGTCTTTTCCTGAAAAGGCAATGCTTCTTAATTCATCCAACTCGGCATGTACACCGTTTTTTATAATTCCGCCCTGATGAACCAGCATGGGTGCGTCTTCACGCAGTTCTTTTTCGATCTTCTCAATTAAAAAATCACAGGTATTCAATTGATCACTCAACTTCTTTAGCTCAGAGGCTTTTTGATGGCTCAATACTTCCTTAATCGGAACAATCCGTTGCAGCGATCTTTTCAGTTGGAGTAATTCACGCGGGTTAATGCGACCCACGGCTACTTTGGAAATAAGTCTTTCTAAATCTGCAATCGGGCGAAGGTTGCTGAGTATATTTTCAGCCAGGTCAACCTGCTCATGAAAGATGCTCACAATTTGCAAGCGTTCCTCAATGGCTGTTTTTTCTTTCAGCGGTAACACCATCCACTTGCGCAGCTGACGTGAGCCCATGGGTGTAACAGTATGATCGAGAATTTGAATCAGTGGAACACCACCTTCACTGTTGGGCGCCACCAATTCAAGGTTGCGGATCGTAAACTTATCGAGCCACACATATTTTTCTTCATCAATGCGCGAGATCGCAGCAATGTGCTGTGTGTCTTTATGCTCGGTGGCTTCAAGATATTGAAGAATGGCACCGGCCGCTACAATGGCTTCGTTCAAACCATCCAATCCAAAGCCTTTCAGTGTGGCAGTCTTGAATTGGTTGGTCAATCGCTCCTGTGCGAAATCAAGTGCAAACACCCAGTCATCCAACGCAAAGGTGGCATGACCTTCTCCAAACTGGGTTTCAAATTTTTCGCGGTACGCTTTACTAAAAATAATTTCAGCCGGACTAAAACTTTGAATGAGTTTATAGATATAATTCTCGCTGCCCTGAGCCGCATAAAACTCACCCGTGCTAATGTCCAGAAAAGCTATACCTACACTATTCTTGTTCACGTGAATAGAAGCCAGAAAATTATTTTGCTTTTTTTCTAAAACATGATCATTGAAGGAAACTCCTGGTGTCACCAACTCGGTCACGCCTCGTTTCACAATCCCTTTTACAAACCGTGGATCTTCCAGTTGATCACAAATGGCTACGCGATGCCCCGCACGCACAAGTTTGGGCAAATAAGTATCCAGCGCGTGATGTGGAAATCCCGCGAGTTCAATTTCTGAAGCCGAACCATTTCCGCGTTTGGTCAGGGTAATGTCTAATACCTTCGCTGCTTCAATGGCATCTGAGCCGAAGGTCTCATAAAAATCACCTACCCGAAACAACAAAAGTGCACCGGGGTATTTTACCTTGATGGCATTGTATTGTTTCATTAAAGGTGTATCGTTTGCACCGGATCCGGCCATGTGGGCAAATATAGAAGAATACAAGAATACCATTTATTGTAGCCAGTTACAGGTTACAGGTTTCCGGTTAAATTTGCGTCCATGAAAAAATTGAAGTTGAACGAACTAGGTCGAATCTCGATAGACCAATTCAAGGAATCTGAAAAACTCTCTGTTTGCATTGTGCTGGACAATGTGCGCAGTCTGCACAACGTGGGCTCTGCCTTTCGTACCGCGGATGCTTTTCGGATTGAAAAGATTTACTTAACAGGCATCACCGGCACGCCCCCGCACCGTGAAATTCAAAAATCTGCCTTGGGTGCAACAGAATCAGTGGCGTGGGAGTATGTTGAAAATCCCGCCAAGGCTGTTCAGGAATTAAAAACTCAGAATTATAAAATTGTAATCGTAGAGCAAACCACCGAGAGCAAACCACTCCATGAATTTATTCCCGAAGCAGGAACAAAATACTGTTTGGTGTTTGGCAACGAAGTAAATGGTGTAAGTGAAGAAGTAATTGCTCAGGGCGATGTTGCCCTCGAGATTCCGCAAATCGGTACGAAACACTCCTTGAATATTTCAGTGTGTTTAGGAATTGTGTGTTGGGAGTTCTTTAGGAAGATAAAAATTGATTCTGGTTTCTAGATTCTGGTTTCTCAGAATCCAGCATCACGAATCCGGAATCATTTCTGTTTTGTCTCCATCGGTAAATTCTCCAGCCAACTCCACTCCTGCATGGAGCCATCGTAGAGTTTCATATCATATCCTAAAATGCGGCCAGCCATATACACCACACTGGCGGTTTGTCCGATGAAACAATACGCAACAACTTCACTTTTTTTGCTAGGCACTACCGATTCAAAGTAGGTTTTGAGAGAATCTGTTGATTTAAACTTATTCGATTCTTGATCCACCATGTCTATAAAATAAATATTCTTTGCCCCTGTGATGTGTCCATTACGCAGGTAGCCTGTCGGCTCTCCATCGTAAATATTTTTTGCGCGCGCGTCAACGACAACATTGGAGGGTGACTGTAATGTTTTCAACACATAGTCTTTATCTACCAAAAGTGTTTTGCCGGGTTTCACCTTGAATTTTCCTTTTTTTACAGGAGGAGGCAGATCTTTTGTAACGGGCAGGCTTTCTTTTTTCCAGGCTTCCAGTCCACCGTTGAGAAACGAAACTTGACCGTATAATCCTAATTGCTCCAACGTTAAAAACATGCGTGCTGAAGGACTTATTTCGTTGATCACATGGTATACTACTACGTGCGAATTATTGGAAATACCAAGCTCTTGCAAAACCCTTTCTGCCTCTTTTGGATCAGGCGTATTGTAGCTGCTTTGTGGGGAATTGGGTGCGAGCCAGCTTGGCCATAAGAAACGAGCCCCTGCAATGTGCTCTCGATCGTAAGTGGCCTGTAAGAAGCTTACTTGAAGAATGACAAGATTAGGATCAGTTTTATGTTCATTCAGCCACTGAGGCGTTACTAAAATTGGAACCTGTGCCCGGACAAAACTGCTAATCAATAAGAAAAGGAAAAGTAGTTTGGCTTTCATGGTTGATGGCTTTAGTTGATGTTGTTTTTAACGATTTCGCTATGAATGACGTTGTGCCGTTCAAGTAAAAGAGCGCACCATACGTCAAATACGTAAATTGGCGGGTATGAACACAGCTTCCTTACACGAGATTAAAAAGGAAATAAGCTCGCTCGATCCTGAAACAATTGCAGGGTTGTGCATGCGCCTGGCCAAATACAAGAAAGAAAACAAGGAATTGCTGAACTACCTGCTCTTTGAGGCGCACCATGAACAAGCTTACATTTTATCTGTGAAGGAAATGATGGATGAGCTCTTTAAAGATGTTCCTGCTCCTAACCTGTACCTGACCAAAAAGACACTTCGGAAAATTCTTCGTTTCTTAAACAAGCAAATAAAATATTCAGGGATTGTTCAGACAGACATTGAATTGCGGATTTACTTCTGCACGAAAATAAAGGACGCACGCGTTCCGCTTACGGAAGGCACGGTGCTTTTTAATCTTTACCAACAGCAGCTTACTAAAATTAATGCTTCACTCATGAAACTCCCCGAAGATCTTCAAGCTGACTACCAACGGGAAATTGAAACGATCGATTAATATGGAAAAAGCAGCACAGCCTAATAATCCCTTGCATGGAGTTACACTCGAAATGATGTTGGTGCACTTGGTGGAGAAGTATGGTTGGGATGAATTAGCCTATCGTATTCCGGTGAATTGCTTTATCAGCAACCCCAGCATTAAATCAAGTTTAACATTTTTTAGAAAAACTCCGTGGGCGCGAAAGAAGGTGGAAGATCTTTACCTGGAGTCTTTAGGCTTATAATTTTTTTGATTTTGCTTTTCTATTCTTCGCAAATCCTTCATCGATAAGCTCTGCCTCAAACAACAAGGCGCGTATTTGTTCCTCGTTAATTTCTTTCAACGATTTAAAGTACATGCAATATACTTGCTTGCGGCCTTCGGATATTAATACACCGTCTTCATGGCTCATCAGGTAGCCCTGACAAAAGCCCAGTGTAACACCTTTTTTCAAATTCTTATCACGCACCTTCTGATCTGACCCCCAATACCAACTAGGTGCCCAGATGAAACAGATCAGGCGATGGTAGCTGTAAAAAGGAACTCCCAAGCCGTACTTCGGCTCTTCAATCGCTTTCGGTAAACACTGCTGTGTTAGGGCACGCAATCGTTTCACAATAGCTTGCTCGGTTTTTGGGAGAGCAAGGATGGCCTCATCAACGGTTTCTACGGATGGCATATCCGAAATTAGATCAGTCAAGTGACAACGTCATGGCAGCAGCATTAAATTTTTAATTAGCCGATGTTCGATGTGCCAATTCCAACTAAAATTGACACATTTGCATCATCCTCTTTTTTAATTTCGGCAGACAGGTATTGAATGAAATTGACCCATTGACAACTGATCGTTACACTCAACGCGGGGTTTCCGCCAGCAAAGAAGATGTACACCAGGCCATCAGCAAACTCGATAAGGGATTGTACCCAAAGTCGTTTTGTAAAATTGTAGAAGACCACCTGGGGGGCGATCCAAATTATTGCATTGTGATGCATGCCGATGGTGCCGGCACTAAATCTTCTCTTGCGTATATCTATTGGAAAGAAACGGGCGACCTTTCAGTTTGGAAAGGCATTGCACAAGATGCCCTCATCATGAACATCGATGATTTGTTGTGTGTGGGTGCCACCGATAATATTCTACTTTCATCAACAATCGGACGAAATAAAAACCTGATTCCGGGTGAGGTTATTTCTGCGATCATCAATGGCACAGAAGAAGTGTTGGAGATGCTGCGAAAATACGGATTGAATATTTACAGCACTGGAGGAGAAACAGCGGATGTAGGCGATTTGGTACGCACGATTATTGTTGATAGTACGGTAACAGCTCGTATGAAACGAAGTGATGTGATAGACAACGCCAACATCAAAGCTGGAGATGTAATTGTAGGGTTGGCTTCTTTTGGAAAAGCTACTTACGAAGATGCGTATAACGGTGGCATGGGCAGCAACGGACTTACTTCTGCACGGCATGATGTGTTTGCGAAAGAGTATGCAACAAAATATCCGGAGTCATTCGACCCGAATATTTTTTCTGAATTGATATACTCCGGAAATTATAAAGTCTCCGACTCCATTCCCGGAGTGGAAGTGAACGTGGGGAAGCTTATTTTGTCTCCTACCCGAACGTACGCACCAATAATAATTGAAGTCCTTAAAGACCTTCGTCAACACATTCATGGTTTGGTGCATTGCAGCGGAGGCGCGCAAACAAAAGTGTTGCACTTCGTGGAGGGCCTTCATATTATTAAAGACAATCTTTTTGAAACACCTCCGCTTTTCAAACTCATTCAGGAGTGTAGCAGCACAGATTGGAAAGAAATGTATAAAGTGTTCAACATGGGCCACCGTATGGAAGTGTACCTGAATGAAAACCACGCACAACAGGTGATTGATATTTCAACTCATTTTGGGGTGGAGGCAAAAATTATTGGAAGAGTTGAATCTGCGAATAAAAAACAAGTAACAATAAAGAGTGAGCAGGGAGATTTTACTTACAACTAATCTTCCCAATAACGAACACTTCTCTTCATCAGCGAACATGGTCATTGTCAAAATCAGCCTAAAAATACCGCAAAGGGTGTTGGTATAGTTTTGGCAACTCCCCGCGAAACTTACACCATGTTCAAGTATTCGCTCCTTTTATTCGCCCGAAACCTCAGACGCCAAAAAGTATTTTCATTTATAAACCTGCTCGGTCTCACGGTGAGCATTGTTAGTACGCTGCTCATTTACATATATGTGCAACACGAATTCAGCTATGATCGGTTTCACAAGGACGTGAGTCGGATCTATCGCGTTAATCAAACATTTATTTGGGGAGAAAATAGCGATAATCAATTTGCCTCTACGGGTCCGGGTGTAGCCTATGCGATAAAAGAAGAGTTGCCTGAAGTAGAGTTGATGACCAGTATTCACACGCCCGGAAATTTTATTGTCTCGTATACAAGCCCTACCAACGAAGTAATCTCCTTTGAAGAGAGCAGAGTTCTTGCTGCGGACTCAAATTTCTTCAGCATGTTCAATTTTCCTCTAATAAAAGGAAATGCGGCATCTGCATTTAAGCAGGCAAATACAATGGTAATGACTCAATCCACGGCTAAAAAATATTTTGGTGATGCTGACCCAATTGGAAAACTTGTTAGACTGGGCGGATTAGCGGGTGGTGAACAACAGACCTACGAAGTTACGGGTGTGGTAGAAGACACACCTGATAATTCCTACATCGAATTTGATGTGCTGCTTTCCATGAAAGGATTTCCCATTGAGCGATTTTACTGGAGCTGGGTATGGACACAACTGGAAACGTATGTCCGATTGTATCCATCAGCGAACGTGGAAAACGTTCGAGCCAAGCTGGCAGAAATTCCCCGCAAGCATGCAGGAGAAACATTAAGGCGTGCCATGAACACAACCTTTGATGAGTATATCAAATCCGGGAAAAAATGGGAGCTGTTTCTTCAGCCCATGACAACCATACACCTTCCTTCCGAAATGGTATACAACAGGCTAAATGATGCCGGAAATATTAACGTAATATATTCATTCATAGGAGCAGCAGTCTTTATCGTGCTGCTTTCGTGTGTGAATTTCATGAACTTATCAACCGCACAGTTCACCCGCAGAATTAAAGAAGCCAGTGTGCGAAAAATTATGGGACTGGGTAGAAAAGAATTAAGTCTTAGTTATTTTTTAGAGGCTGTAGCATTTTGTCTTATTGCGTTAGTGCTTGCGCTTGGTCTTACGCAGTTGCTTCTTCCTGGATTTAATTTAATAACAGATAAGTCATTGCAACTAAATTTAGTAAGCGATCCACTCTTACTCTCCTCAATGGTTGGTCTTGTATTACTCATGGCTGTCGTGTCTAGTAGTTACCCGGCTCTCTTTCTTAGTTCGTTTAATCCCGCTGAAGCAATTAAAGGAAAGTTGAAAATTGGCAGTAAGGGGAAGACATTTCGTAGCGGATTAGTCGTATTTCAATTCAGTGTTTCCATTATTCTTATTCTCTGCACCGCCATTGTTTTTCAACAACTCCAGTACGTTTCGAAAAAGGATATTGGTTTCAACAAAGAAAATTTACTAGTAATCAGCCATGTGGAGGCGGTGAAAGACGGAGAGAGCATTGCCCATGCCGCGATGAATATACCGGGTGTCGAAAATGCTTCCTGGTGTACATCCGTCCCGCCCAGAATTTGGGGTGGCGACACGTTCGGTGCAGAAGGCATGAACGGACTAACATTTCCGCTTAATTATGTTATGGCCGATGAAAAATATCTACCAACGCTTGCAATCAAACTGAAATTCGGAAGAAATTTTTCAGTTGAAACACCCGGTGATGTTGATCGTGTCATTCTCAATGAAGCCGCCATCCAAAAAATAGGCTGGAAGTCTGACGAATCGATTATGGGAAAGAAAATAGAATATGGCGATGCAAAATTTGAGGTAGTTGGCGTGATGTCGGATTTTAATTACTGGTCATTGGCTACGCCCATTGAACCCATGGCTATTTTTAATATCAGTACTAAAAATCTCTATGACTCCGACAGGCAATTTCTGACCCTTCGCGTTGCACCGCAGAGCAGCGAGGCTTGGGAAACAACCATCTCTTCCCTTCATCAACTTTGGAAAGTACACGCAGGTGATTCCCCTTTTGATTACACGCTCGTTGACCAGGCATTTGCCGAAACATTCAAGGCTCAACAGCAATTTGGAAAAGTGTTGACAGTGATGGCTGTACTGGCCATTATGATTGCCAGCTTGGGTCTGCTCGGTATGATCATCTATGCGTTGGAACAACGTACGAAAGAAATCGGTATACGCAAAGTATCAGGTGCCTCGGTGTGGGATATTTTAAAATTGATATCACAAGGGTATACGAAACTAATTTTGGTTGCTTTTGTGATCGGTGCCCCGTTCTCGTACTGGCTCATGCAAAAATGGTTGAGTGATTTTGCTTACAGAATCACACCATCTCTTTGGATTTTTGCGCTCACTGGGTTGAGCACCTTATTTGTAGCCATACTGATCACCAGTTATCATTCTGTGAAAGCCGCGCTCACCAATCCGGTGGAAGTGTTAAAAGACGAGTAGTTGCTAGCTCAAGGTGTTCAAAAATCGCCTCACAAAATACCTACGAACAGAAGCCGTCAGGAATCCTTTTGGCTTTTCAATGGTTAAAGTCCAGGGGTTAAAAAATACACCCTGAACATCAGGTCCACCTTTTTTCTTGAGGCGTAAACGGACTGCCTCGTAGGCCATCATGCACCCGGTTGTCCACACCATGGGTGCAAACGAAATTCTTTTTCGTGTTCCATTCATTATTTCTTTTGCAATATTCAAATCAACGTACTTCAGGCTGCTGGAATGCACTGCGATATGTTCAATCTCTTTCTGCAAACATTTTGACTCGATCTCTTCTGAAATTGATTCAAGGGGTTTATTGATTGTGGGAAAATTAAAGGCTTCTTCCGGCCTCTTGCCATCAGCATGGATTACGTAAACATTTGGAAGCGGAGAAGCAAACGCATCAATGGCTGCAATTTTATACTCGGCACATTTTCGCATCAACCGAATAGTAGACTTAATGTCATCGCATCCGTTGATAACAATATCCGTTTTCTTCAGAATCTCGTCCAGTTCGTTTACCCAGCGCTCTCCTCTTATCTCAATTGTAATGTTGGGATTAATTCTCTCAAGAACATTCTTTGTTACCTCCGCTTTATCTTTTCCAAGCACATCCAACGAGGAAAATATTTGTCGGTTTAGGTTGGAAACTTCAAACTGATCAATATCAGCAATAATAAAATGCGAGACGCCTGCCCTGGCCAAACAAGCAACGGCTGCACCACCCATTCCGCCAACACCCGGAACGAATATCCGGGTTCGTTTTAGAATTTCCTGCTCCTGCTGTGAAACAAAGCCGATGTTCCGGGTGGTAAATTCTGCGTATGAAAACTCGTTAATCATTTTTTCTTGCGTTTTCTTGTCAGCCACTTAAGTATAGGTAACAACGTGATAAAAACACCCGCTACCAACAAGTACAAAAACCATTGTACCCTCGATACTCCCGACACGCGCTTGGAAAAGAAATTGTGAATAAGCTTTCCAGATAATGTTCCGATCTGGATAAAATCATCACCTCGTTGGTAGTCTAGATTTTCTTTACAGAAAATATTCGCCTTCTCATTTCGATACTTGGTACATTCCTCGTAACTCTTTTTCAAATTATCTGATCCTCCGGTATACGAATTATATATGACTTGATTTTCCGCATCGTACACGGCATCTTCACTCGTTCCAAAAGCATAGCGGTGATATTTCATAATTCCTTCACTTAATGATTTATGCATGAGTGCCTGCTTGGTTTCATGGATAGGGTCGGGATAAACTTTATCGTAGTAATCAGCTACAATTCCAACCACAGAAGGTACTTGTGAAACATTTGAAATCCATATCGGGCGGAATCCATTTTTCAGTAGCAATAAAATGTTAGGTAAAACATAAAGCATCCCTGCAATCCATTTTTTTTGAAAATCCTTCGCCACATACACCAAACCCAGATGTAAAACCTCAATGGCACTCAGCCCCAAGGGTACATCAAGAAAAATTTGGGCTGCGAACCCAATGGGTCTCCCTGTTTTCTTTTCATAACCAATCGTGATAACCCGGTTCTTTAAATCTTCTTTATCGCCTTTTAAAACTCCATAATCAGGTATGTCCTTCTCTCCCTGCCCAGCTGTAGCAACTTCTTGTATGTCGGCCATTAACTTCTTCATCTTTTCCTCACTCAGCCATCCTCCTGGTCTTTCCCACACTTTGAAAATCATCCCCTCGCCTAACTCAAGCTGACAGTAAAACTTTTCTGGGCGAAAGAAAGTAGAGTAGGAAATGTTATAGAACGCACGCAGAACGGCCATGTTAGGTGGTTTTAGAAGCGTTGGCAGAGAAAACAATTTTCGTCATAAGGGAAAGTTCATTTGCATACAATGCCGGGTTAAGACCTTTCATGTATTTGATCGCAATGAAATCTCCCGCTTCAGATATCTGAAAAAGCGACTGACAGTCAAACTTCTTAAAGTAAAATTGTGCTACTTCAATTCCCGAAATAATGCTGGGGCTAAAGGCCAGCGTAGTGATAAGCGCGCTGACTTGATTCTTGTGAATGACTCTCCCTGCTTTGCTAAATAGTGAATTCAGCCCTGAAACATTTCCTTCAATAGTAGCGTGTTCGACAAAATGCAAGGCATTTATTTCCTCCCACTGCCGAAGCTCCTCCAGAAACTGTTCCTTGTTGTGAAGTGGCAAACTTAACAGTCGTGAAATTAATAAAGCAGACCCTATCTCCTTTGGGTTCTTGGAAACCTCTTTAACTAAATAATAGATTGACAAAATACTGATACTAATCACGAGGATTGTTTCGAGGTAATCTAATTCAATTTCAGCATGAAAAAGTTTAAGCAGTATGCAGAGGATGCCGCTGAATATTAAAATATAAAGAAGGGCTGACAGCTTTTGCCGTAACCGGCTGGAACCACCGGAAGTAATGATGAGAATAATTCCATGCGTAACGAGGAGGGAAGAAACACCCATGGAATATGGGTTGTAGAAATTGGTTGCATCAAAACGCACAAGTTCATTGATGGTAACAAGAATGATGGTAACAAAAAATATCACCATATATTTCTTCAATAATCGTTCCTGTAAGGAAACAAAACTTAAAGCCAACTTTACCATGATGAGTAGTAACACTGCCAGGAAGAAAAAATCGCTGGCTCGCGTATAAAAGGTCCCGGTGTTTCTCTGAAAGAAAGAGCCGATTACCAAACACCACGAAGCTGTGAGAAGCAGAAGCTTGACAATGATGTGATAATTGATTTTTAAAATGTATTCTGAGAATACCACAAGAAAAATTGGAATAATACCCCTGCTGAGTAAATAGAGTATTAAAATCATCCTTCCATAATCCCCGCCCAGAAATGGAGTTATGCACGAAGAAACTCCCAGAGCGAAAAGCAAAATGGCAACACCTTTATACAGGGCTAGGTTCTTGCGGTAGAATAAAACAAGAAAGCCCCCCGCGACCGCAAAAACCCCGAACAGCACATTAACCAATATGTTCAATGAAATGTTGTGCATTACGATCCGAGTTGCTTTTCAAAAATTCTCAGGTCATGCAGTTTTTTTGCCTGCATGTCTTCCATTTTCCTCAGGCTTCCAGCATTCCTTTCTGATATCCAGGTGATACCAAACTTCTTATAACCTCGCTTCTTCATGGCATTCAGTGTGAGATAAATAATAGCCCCAAGTACTCCTTGCTTTTGATATGCAGGTAACATGGCAGCGAAAATGCAGAGCGTGCGTTCTCGCTTGAGTTTGCATTTAATAAAATGATAAAGTGTTGAAACCCTTAACGTACTTCCCGTAGCGCGAAGCAACGGGTTTATATCGGGCACGTGTATGCTCAGGCCAACAGGCACGCCCTTGTGCTTGGCAAGAAATGAAATGCTGCTATCCATGAAATAGAAGAGATCCTTAGCCTGAAAATCAAATTCTTCTTGGGTAATGGGCACAAACAATGGATTACGATCAAACCCCTTGTTAAAAATTTCAAGAATGGTCGAGCGCAGTTTGGGATACAAATTTTTTGTAATGGGAACGAATTCATAATCTCTATCGTGAAGCAATTCTTCGTGTTTTTCATTTCGAACAAATTCCGGATTGATTGTCTCCAAGTCAATCTCGTAAGTCGACATGGGAAAGGTGGGTGAGAAGCCAGCGCTTTTCATCAATTCCGGGTAATAGGCCATACCATACGACTGAAGGATATAGGGTTCATGTTCAAAGCCGTTTACCATCACGCCCATTTCCTGCATGGCAGTGAGATTAAAATTCCCTGTTAATAAATTACATCCTTTCGTTTTAGCCCAGGTCTCTGCAAGTCGGAATAACTCACTGGAAATCTCCGCATCGTTTACGCATTCAAAAAAGCCAAAGTAACAGGTGTTGGTATTGTATCGAAGATTAAATGCATGATGCAAATGAGCAGTGATTCTGCCGACTGGTCGATTATTTTTTATAATCGTGTAATAGGTAAAATCATTTTCTGAACTGAAAATTGGATTTTTTGTACTCAACATCTTTTTCAAATCAGATTTGAAGGGGGCTGCATAAAAGCTCTTCTCACCTCGCACCTCAAAGGGCACGCGGAAAAAACTTTCAAAATCCTTTTCAAGAATTTTAATCATGGTCAGAGTGTTTTGATGAATTCAATCAATCGATCTTTTTCTTCTTCTGTGAGCTTTCTGAATTGCTCAGTATGCCCTGAATTTGACATGCCGGCTTCTTTTGTATTATAAACTTCAAAGCCCGCCCAGTTTTTGTATCCTTCCTCATACTGGTACACACCATCTTTCATTTCACCTTTCACACCTACCTTTTCATAGTCAAGTTGGTGACCTCCCACATAAAACTTTTCTGGTCGCATTTCTGGATGCATAAGATGCCAGAGGGTTGGAATAGATCCATTGTGCAAATAAGGTGCGGTTGCCCATGCTCCTGATAAAATAGGTGCTACGTAACCTCTATTCACCTTGGCATCAAGATATTTTCCCAGCTCTATTTTATTGAGCATTTTCAGATTGTCATATGTGATGGCAACTGCCCTGACTGAATCTGTATTAATTTTTGAAAGTGGGATGAGTTTATTTGGAAAGCTAACGAGGGTATTCCTTCCAGCCGTGCCCTCATATTTTCCATGACATGACTGGCAATTTTTTTTGAAGATAGATTTACCCAGATCCGCTTTTATCAGATCGATCTCTCCAGGAAATGGAGGTGAATTAAATCTGGAAATAAATTTCATTACATCTTTCACATCGGGAATGGAACGGGCAGCCATGGCCGCATCATATCCCATGGTACCGATTGTGAAAAGCGCCATGATATTTGCCATCCCCTGATCGTGTCTGTCACTTGTGTCTTCCGCTGTGATCTCATAAAAGAACTCCTTCCCCTTTGGAGCATAGTTGCCACTGACCAGAAAACTTGAGCGAAAGCTTCTGCCAGCATAGGATGGGATGGAGACTATGGATACCTCATTTTGGTGATACACAGAATTATCGATCATCGCAAGCCCACTTTTGATGGCGCCAATTCCGTTCATCGTTCCGGGCCCTCCGATTTTATATGGAGCTACAGTACCGCGTGTTGCTGCAATTTTTCGTACCTCTTTCTTCATACCGCTAAAAAATATTTTTAATCCGTTGAGTTCCTCTTTATGGATTGCGGGAAAGAGTTCACGTATTTTATTTTCAAATTTCTTTTCGTTCCATTGAATGATGATTTTATACCCATCAAATAAATCGTTAGCGTACGCTTGAAGATTAATGGACGTGTTTGGCATGCCCAGTACTAACTCATCGGTGGGCAAGCCGTCTCTACCGTATAGTGGGCCACCATGACACGTTCCGCAGCCGAAGTCGGCTGTTTCAATAAAGAATTTTCCTTTCAGCGGATGCCTTCCGCTTAGGTTGCCAAAAATTAAACCTGTAGGTCTATCCTTACTTAGCGCAGGTCCGGTTTTCCAGTTCCATATCTTTTCTGGAAACTGAAAGCCATATTTTTTGAACAACAGTTTTGCAGTATTTACAGAATCAATTGTTGTAAGTGCAAGCACAGCAATTTTATAAACAATAGCATTTGTTTTGAGGGTGTGCGGATAGATACCGCCCATATCGCCATGCAGAAATTTTGCTTTACCCAACTCTTCCGATTCCAATTTTCTGTTCAGGATATCCTGATAGGTTTCAGAGATTGACGTTACCATGCAACCATATGACGTCATCATGATAACAGTAAGACAGAAAAATGATATGCGAAAACTATTCATAAAAAATTTGTCCGTTCAAAGAAATCATGATCAAAACTAAATGTACCAGAACGACCCGTCAAACTGTATTTCGCATCAAAATCTATTAGTTTTTGCAATAAATGTGTCAAACAATTAAAGTGATGAGGTTCATTACGGGTTACCGCAAATAACAGTGCGTCACGAGTAGCCTATTTGCAATAAGTGCAACTATACTTTTTTACAACCTGAAACAATAAGAGAAGATTATTATCTTTAATTGATGGAAAATTTCAAACACAAAACCCCCATTCAACTTCGCTTTAAAGATGGCGACATCATGGGCCATGTTAACAATGCGAATCACCTGACGTATATTGAACTTGCCCGGATCAAATACTTTGAAGATGTGGTAGTTTCAGATGCCCGCCCGGGTCCGGTCGGACAGGCCAACTGGAGTCAACAACAAGGGATTATTCTTGCGCATATTTCCATTGACTACAAACAACCTCTTTTCCTGCGCGACAATGTGTTTGTATACACCCGATGTTCAAAACTTGGGAAAAAGAGCATTGAATTAAGCTGGGTGATTGTTCGTGAGAACGTAGAGACGCAAAATATTGCATCTTTACAAGAAACCATTGCGCAAGGCATTGCCGTGATGGTGTGTTATGATTACGCAGAAAACAAATCCATTGAAGTTCCTGAATTACAGAGGAGCAAGATTATTCAGTTTGAAGGATCTTTGTTACACTAATATTAAACCCAATTTAGTACCTTCATACCTATAACCGAACCTAAACCTCTCGTGTATGGACAGAAGAAAAATTCTGCAAAACTCTGGTCTTGCCATGGGCGCCAGCCTTGTTTTACCGGCCCTATCCTGCACTTCATCAACAACGGAAGACTCCTCTTCAAAAGAAGTAGCAAAAGAATTATCGCTCGATACATGGCTTGGGGTCAGAAACCACTTTAACCTGACCCCGGAAAGAATACATATGTCTCAAATGTTACTGGCTTCTCATCCCACTCCAGTAAGAGAAGCCATTGAAAGGCATCGCAAAAATTTTGATGAAAACCCGTTTGAATATTGGGAGAATAACTGGATAGAAGCAGAGAAACTTGTTTGTAAGGCGGCCGCCAATTATCTCAAAGCCGATCCTACCGAAATCGTGCTCACCGATAGCACCACGGTAGGTTTGGCTGTATTGTATTCGGGCCTCAAATTAAAACCCGGTGACGAAATCCTAACAACCACACACGATCACTACTCAACCGAAAAGTCGCTGGAGTTTGCTGCAGCGAAAAATGGGGCTTCCATCAAACGAATTTCGCTGTATACCGATCCATCCTCCGTAACTTCAGATGAACTAACGGACACATTAATCAAATCGATTACGCCCGCCACGCGCATCGTAGCCGTAACATGGGTACACTCCGTTACGGGAATGAAACTTCCCATCCGTAAAATGGCTGATGCCATTAAACGTGTTAATGAAAAAAGAACCGACATCAATCGAATTTACTTTTGCGTAGATGGTGTGCATGGCTTTGGAGTAGAAAATATTACGATGGAAGACCTGGGCTGCGACTTCTTTGTAGCTGGTACACACAAATGGATTTTCGGACCGCGCGGTACGGGAATCTTGTGGGGAAAAAAGGAAGCCTGGCACATGGTGGCGCCTACCATACCAGCATTTCGCGAGGCACCCTATGGTATGTGGATGGGCATAGTTCCGGAAGCTAAATTGAGTTTTAGTGATCTGTGCTCACCGGGAGGCTTTCTCGCTTTCGAGCATCGCTGGTCATTGAATGAAGCCTTCGACTTTCATATGAAAATCGGCAAAGCAAGAATTGAGGAACGTACACATCAACTGAGTTCCATACTGAAAGAGGGAATGAAAGGAATCAAAAAAATTAAGGTGCTTACTCCTGTTGATTCATCTTTATCCTCAGGAATTAATTGTTTTGAAGTAGAGGGTATGAAACCGGAAGAAGTGGCTAAAAAACTTTTAGAAAAGAAGATACTTGCCAGCACTACACCGTACAAAGAAATCCATGCCCGGTTAACACCCTGTATTATCAACACAGAAGAAGAAGTTAACATGTGTTTGCAAGCGCTTGCTGAAATTGCAGCTTAACCAGATTACTATCAGTTACTTTTTTGTCTTCGTTGCTGTTATTTTTTTGCTAGTCGTATTTTGGATGGATTTTAGTGACGGAATTTTAAAAGATTTCAAACGACTGCCATTAGTAGGAACCTCGATTGCACTGAAATTATTATAATCCGTGCCATCTTTATCAAAAATCTGTTCAATAAATACCGTGCTGGTAGAATTAACATTATCAAGCGTATAAGTCTCTGAAAAAACAAGTTCATTTTCGGTCCCCTCAATGGAACCGTCTGTTGTTACAAAGGTCACCGTAAATTCGAGGTTATCAGAAGACCCCTCATAATATTGATACGTTAGTCCATAGGTAGCATCCTCCTCAGTAGCTAAAAGGGTCAAAGACTCGAACACCGTTCCAAATTCAGCGGATCCGTCTATATCATTAAATACATCTCCAATAGGGTCATACTTCCAGAGAATCAAATCCATATCTACATTTCCAGGCGTACCAGAGCCGGCATCCCATGTTAAATCTATTTTGAGATTTGGACCCGTATCAACATCATCATTTTCTATAGTTACAGTGTGTGCACTGGGGGATCCAATATTAACTTTTTCTCCTTCTGTTATCGAAACTGTGAAAGTCTCATCTGATTCAAAGGTATTGTCATTCACTAAAATAAAATAAACCCCATCCTCATCCCATCCATCATACACATAATCTTCAACAAGTGTTGCAGTCCCGGTAACTTCAAAAGAAAGTTCCGCATCCACATCAATGGGTCCATCCTCAACATCAAATGGTACAAAAATAAATTCCTCGTCTTCGCTAACTGTTTGACTGTTTATATCAAAAGATACCTTTGCGGTCTTCTTCTTCTTTTCATCTTCACTGCAGGAAGAGAAGGTCAAAAGAAACGCTATCATGACCACTGAAGAGATTAGGAGGTTGGTTGTTTTTTTCATTTTCTCTAACGTTTAGCTCAATAAAGCTACTGATAATTTCATAATCTGTATCAAAACCCCACTAATATTACTGATACCTCAATCCCCTCAGGAGGGTCACTTGCTTATCAATTTTTTAATTATTTTAGTGAAAAGCATAGCATTGAAATTTCCTCAATTAAAGCCACTTCTTGAGAACCGGTCTGCCGAAACACAGGTTGTACTGCTGATTTGTATTCTGGCAATGGTCCGGATTATCATTGCGCTCATCCTCGATCTTTCAAGATCCGTGTATTCAATCTCTGAACTCATTACCGATTTCTCCATTTTCTTTCTCTTCTTATCGCTCTTAATTATTGTTCAACGGAAACCTTCTTTCAATAGAGTTCATCCGCTTTTTGGTATCATGATCATCTTACTCCTTGGACTCAACTTCCTGCAATTCGGAGGTGTGGAAGGAACCAATTCCTTTAATTACTATGCGGGAATCTACGTTGTTGTAATGTTATATTCAGGAAGAAGGTTGTGCATCCTTGTATCGGTTCAGTTGATTCTGCTCATGCTGTTGATCTACCTTGTTTATAGCAGGCATCCTCTTTACGAATTGTTTCTAATAAATATAGACTCCGAATCATCCATTGAATTCATCTTTTCGCTTGTCTCTATTGCGGTGTTTACTTTTTATCTGAAACGGGTTACGGTTTCGGAAATCGCCATACTGGAATCGAAAATCGATGAGGTTAGATTAAAAGTGAGGGAATCTAAAACACTGAACCACGAACTGATAACGCAATCAAAAGAATTAAAAAGAGCGCAGAAAGCATTGAAAGAAGAGGTTACGATTAGAGCAAATGCAATTGAAAATCAAAATGAAGCCATCGAGCAATACATCCATCACAACACCGCTACTCTTCACGATCCGCTTCAGCATTTATCAAGTGCTGTTAATGGATTTAGCGGTGAAACTCAGTTACATACCCTGCTCAAATTATCGCATGCTGAGCTTAATCACGTAGTCACCCGTATTAATCACACACTGCAATCGGAAATCAAGTTGAACCGAAGCATCCTGAACAAAAATTCGAATGAAAAGTCCGATTGAAAAATCATTGCTTCAGTACGGGCTGATACTCGGTGTTTTGTACCAGTTGTACCAAAGCACATTTGATGCGTTATCAGGCGCCTCGGTAAACGCTGTGCTGATTAACATCATTATTGCTATCTTTTTATTGCTGCTATTGGTTTTGGTGAGACTGGAAAAATCAATCAACCTGGTTGCCACGCTGTTACACATTATGTTATTGCCTGCATTTGTCTACTTCTGGTACTATAATGGTGGAATTGCCGGACTGGTACCCTTTATTTTGTGCGCTTACTTCAGTTTCATCATTGCCACAACGAATGGTTGGCCAAAATGGATCTCGCTTGGCTTGTACAGCATAGCCCTTGTCATCCTGCTTTATTTCCCTTCTATTCTCGGAACACTGGCTAAAGATGACCTGAATCTCGATTCAAAGCCAATCGATTTCTTTATTGTCGCCATCGTGATTACACTTTTTACTATTTATCTAAAAAACAAATACCTGTTCTACCGTAAACAAATAGCTATACGAAATGATCAATTGCAGCGGGTGGCCATAAAACTGATTAGCCAAAATGAAGAATTGAAAACACAACAAGAGGAAATTAAATCAATTAATGAAAACCTGGAGAGCATGATCCTTGCTCACACGAAGGGCATTGAAAATAAAAATAAAGAACTTGCAGAATATGCATTCATTAATGCGCACATGCTACGCGCTCCGCTCAGCAGGATTCTGGGATTGACCACATTGATGGAAAGTGAGCCTCACCATTATAACGCATCCGAATTGCTTCATATTAAAACACTTGCTAATGAAATAGACAATGTGGTGAGAAAAATTAATGATGTATTGAATTAATATAGGCTATAGAGGAATAGGGTATGTGGAAGTTGGTACATCATCTCGGTGAGTTCCTCAACCCCTATACCATATACCACCCTATACCTCTATACTTTCTTAGCTACTAAAATTCTAAAAAACCTCAAGTTAATCCTGATTTAAAAGTCGCCTGATCTGCGGCAAGTGGTGATTGATGTGTTCTCGGAAAAAAACCATGGCCTGTCTTGCATCGAGTCGGCCCGCTAACGGATGCTTATAAATTACTTTTCTAACGTTTTTATCTTGAATGCTGTCCAAAAAATTTTTTAACTCCTTGTGATGGGTTTCCCAGCGCGATATGAGTTCGCCAATCGGAAAAGCTGGGGGTGTGTTAGCAAGTACTACGTTGGGTGCCTTGTATTTTATAGAAGGTAAGCGCTGAGAGACTTTGAGTAATCCAAGACGCAACACCTCTAAAATTCCTGAGTCTTTTAACTGATCGATTCCCAACGCTTTCTTTTTCATATAGCCCACCGACAACTGCTCTGCTACCAGAATGTGAGTAAGAATTTGACTGATCGACCACTTTCCTTCCGAGGGTGTGTGATTAAATCTCTCGACCGATAAATTTTTTACCTGGTCAAAAATTTCGTTACGCTGTCGCTCAAGTTTATTGTAAATGGAGAGAAAATCTGAGTTCAAGAAAATTTGGTTTTCTAAAAATACTCAGGGCTCCTTGATTAACAAAGAAATTTAATCCTGGCTGGAATAATATCGATAACTGCAGGAAGCAATCCAAGCAATTCGCCATCAGCCTCAACGCGACAGGGTGTTTCGGCTATAAATTCAATGTGCTTAGCCGAAGCATATTTAATTTTAGAATGCACGATTTCTTTTGAATTTTTTAAATCGAATGAGTACCAGATAAATTCCAGTACGGAAACATCTCCACATATAAATGAAGAAAAAATTCCATCATCTGGTTTGGCACCAGGAGCAATGCATAACCCATTACCATAAAACTTCCCGTTGCCTACGGCTACCGTTCGCAATTTATTTTTCCAACGCCACTCTGGTGTTTTTATTTCCACCTCCATAGCCTTATATGAAAAGAAGGTGGATAAAATAGCCACATAATATGCTACTTCGGACCCAAAAGATCGGCCGCTGCTTGCCAGTCTGCTAACCACTTCGGGGCCCATCCCTGCGTCCACTACGTTAACGAAATACGAAAATTCGGTTTTTTGCTCCTCACTCTGATACTGGATTTTACCCACATCCACGTTGCAATATTTCAATGAAACGAGTTTATCAATAAGTGCCTGTACATCCGTTGTTATTTTCAATGTTCGTGCGAAATCATTCCCGCTACCAATCGGCAATACAGCAATCAATGGTAACTTGCTATTTCCTTCCCTACCTCGAAGCATTCCATTCAATACCTGATTCAGTGTCCCGTCTCCACCGGCCGCTATCACCACATCATAATACTTGTCTACAGCTTTTGAGGCAAGGCCAATGGCATCATGCTTGGTTCGGGTTTCAAACACATCGACTTGAAATAATTTTGATAACCGAGGAAGTACTTTGTTGTAAAAGAATTTCTTCTTGAGGGATATGCCGTTCAGGATAATGGCTACTCTTTTCACACCTTATTTGCAATTCTTCTTGATCGTTGCTTTTGCTTCTGTGGAGCCTAGCTCTTCTGCGGTTTTAAAATCCAAACAGGCATCGTATTTATTATTCATGGTGAGCTTCACGAGGCCACGCTGGTAATATGTTTCCGGGTCGCTCGGATACAATTCTATGGAAGACGAATAGTCCTCAATCGCTCCATTGAAATCTTCTTTCTCGGTTCGGCTAAGGGCGCGATTGTCATAATAAACCGGGTTAGCTCCATCCAGTTCAATGGCCTTGGTGTAATCTGCAATGGCTCCGTCCTGATCCTCCAGGTTAAATTTTACTACACCTCTTAAATTGAAAGTCTCCGGCTCTTCCGGATTAAGTTCGATTGCTTTATTATAATCTTCCATCGATCCCTTAAAATCTTCCTTTGCACTTTTTGCCAGCGCGCGGTTTTCATATTTCAGTGCATCTTTCGGATCCAGTTTGATCGCTTCGTTATAATCAGCAATTGCTCTGTCAAAATCACTTAAATTATAGAAGGCGACCCCACGGTAGTTATACAGGCTGGCGTCTGCTTTGTCCAATTCAATGGCTTTGGAGTAATCATCCACGGCACTTACGAATTCACCGAGCTCTGCTTTTACCACACCTCTGTTAAAATATTTATCGGCATCAACGGGTCCTAGTTCAAGTGCTTTCGAAAAATCAAAATAGGCACTTTGAAAATCTTCGATGTTATATTTAGCAAGTCCCCGATTGGTGTAGGCTTCCCCATACTTTGAATCAAACTTAACGGCTTTATCAAAATCCAGAATGGCACCCTCATTATCACCCAACGCGACTTTTGCGGAACCCCGATGGTTCAACGCTTCTGCAAACGTAGAATCAATTTCAATGGCGTATGTAAAATCTCCAATGGCTCCGTAAAAATCCTGAAGCCCCATACGCGCCTGGCCACATAGATTAAAAGAAATTTTATTTTTGGAGTTAGTAGCAATGAACTTTGTGAGGTCCGACTTTGCTCCACTAAAATCTCCTGAAGCAATCTTTTTCTTGGCTGCGTCAAGAACATCTTGTGCATGCGTAACAACTGAGGAAGTGATAAGAAACAAAAATATTATTCGTTTGATCAGTTTCATGAATTTAGTTTTGATAAGCCAAGTTAGGAAAAATTGGGTAGGTATAACAACGTGTACAAAGGATGGTCGAGGCTCAAAAAAAGAACCCCGGCCACTTCATCAGTATGCCGGGGCAACTCACCCAATTAACTATAGAGCAAAAAGTTATGACCAATGTCCGGGTACATACTTCCATCCGCCACGCGAGGCACGCCAATGACCATCCACCCAAATGGCGCCATGCCTGCGGGGCCGTGCCCAGTAACCTTCCGTCCACACATAATTTCCGACCTTCCGATTCCATCTCCAGGAGCCTCCCACCCAAACATGATGAGGTGAAGGACAAGTCGATCGTACCACGCCAGGCGCTGCTGGCCTTACTTTCACTACAACTTGCGCATCTGCGCCCAACATCATGAAGGAAAATATTACCGTTAACAACAATGTCTTTTTCATACTCAGGCTATTTTATGTACTTAGAGCTGAATCCTTGTCAAAGGTTTAATTGGCAAAGATTTCTAACCTCCATAACATTAACCGTTCCTTACAAAAAAATGTATGAATAAACAGTTGTTAACATATATCATCCTTTTGGTCACATGCATTGGCGCACAAGGACAATCAGATCAAAAGATGGATTTTGAATCGTATGACCCACCTTCCACATTAGTGGTGCCAGAACACAAACTCACACGCGCCAAGTTTCCATTTATTGATGTGCATAGTCATCAGACGGATATGACAACTCCGCATAGTCTGGAGGCACTTCTCATTGAAATGGAAAAGCTTAACATGGCCGTGATGGTAAACCTGAGCGGACGGGGATTCAGACGCAGTGCTGATCACCTGGAGAAATCATTGGAGAATGTTAAAAAGTATCAGCCTAAACGTTTTGTCCTTTTTACCAATGTCGATTTTGCTGCTATTGATGAGCCTGAATGGCAAGGAAGAATGGTAAAGCAGTTGGAAGACGATGTAAAAAAAGGAGCGCAGGGATTAAAAATTTACAAAAGTCTGGGCATGAGAGACCGCGACAAGAACGGTAACCGAATTCGAATTGATGATCCACGCATCGACCCGATTTGGGCCAAGTGTGGCGAACTGGGAATTCCCGTTCTCATTCATGCAGCTGACCCAAAATCATTTTGGAGTCCGATGGACTCTACCAACGAACGCTGGCTGGAATTAAAAACCCATGAAGGGAGACAACGCAGTAGTACCGATCCCGCACCGTGGGAGCAAATTATTGAGGAACAACACAACATGTTTAAGAAACATCCAAAAACAAAATTTATTAATGCGCATATGGGTTGGTATCCGAATGACTTAGAAAAACTTGGGAAGCTATTGGATCAAATGCCCAACATGTATGTGGAGATAGGTGCCGTGATTGCTGAATTAGGACGTCAACCACGCACAGCCCGTAACTTCATGATCAAATATCAGGACAGGGTGATGTTTGGAAAAGATGCCTGGCAACCGGATGAGTACGCTACGTATTTCAGAGTGTTAGAAACAGCGGATGAATATTTTCCTTACCACAAACGGTATCACGCCTTTTGGCGGATGTACGGATTGGAGCTTCCAGATGACGTGCTAAAAAAGATTTACTATGAAAACGCGTTGAAGGTGATTCCCGGGATTGATGCGAGTCAGTTTCCAAAATAGACCTCATCCCCAACCCCTTCTCCCGAGGAGAAGGGTCTAAACTAAATTTAACCATGACTACAAACGAATTCAATTCACTGATAAAATCGAGGCGCTCCATTTTTCCAAAAGACTACACCGGAGAAAAAGTAGATGATGCCATTGTTCAGCAAATGTTGGAAAATGCCAACTGGGCGCCAACGCATAAATTCACCGAACCCTGGCGTTTTATTGTGTATACCGGAGAAGGAAGAAGGAAACTGGCTAATCTGCAGGCTGCTGTTTATAAACTGAAGACAGAAAAAGACGGTACGTACAAAGAGGAGCGTTACCGGAATTTATTAATTAAACCATTTGAATCATCGCACATTATTCTAGTATACATGAAGCGAGATGAAAAAAAATCCGTCCCGGAAGTTGAAGAAATTGGAGCGGTATTTTGCGCGATTCAAAACATGTACTTAACCGCGATTGCTTACGGAGTTGGATGTTACCTAAGCACCGGTGGTGTTACTTCTTTTGAAGAAGCGAATGCCGCATTTGGCCTTTCAGCGGAAGATCGAATTCTCGGATTTCTTCACATTGGTATTCCCAGGCATTCGAATCAAGTGAGCAGAAGAAGTTCAATTGAGAAGAAGGTAAAGTGGGTGAAGGAATAGAAAGATGTCTTGATTTTTCCCCGGTCCGTGCTTGACCTGATTGATTATATGCATTGTTGGCAGTAGCTTTTATACTATTATCAACTCTTTAAGGTGAATTACGATACCGCATTCTTATTTTATGAGAATCAGCAGTTTTTCTATGATAGTAGATAATTTGTTTATCGATTGTTAAGGTAGGAGCTTCGATTAAACTAGAAATAGTTTCTGAAAACAAAACTGTGGGGATTGAAAAGAAGTCTAGGGAATGATCTCTGATCGCCACACAAATTTCAAAAACTGTATTTGAAGTAATTTGTCCTTTTAAGTATCTCGTGTAATATAGTTCCAAATTATCGCTACTTATACAAGGTGCATAATAAATGTAGTTGTCATCATTAATATTTTGCAAGATTGCTGTTGAATTTGTAAGCGTATTGAAGGTCGAGACATTGACTTTTTGAGCAACTCCTAATTGGGTTTCGCAAGCACCTTGACAATTTTGACTGTCAAATCTTGCGTTGTTGAAATACAAAAATTGTCCATCTAGACTTATACCATGATCCATTACAAGCCAACCCGCTAGATTCTTATTAAAGTCCCCATGAACTCTACCTATGTTAATTACGTTCCCGGCATCCAAAGTTCCGTGAAAAAGATTGTCCAACTCTACAGGATAATTTCTTGTTGATGTCCAGTAAAAATTCCCGTTAGAATCCATATCAGCTACCGCATCTAAATGAGGTGGTGTTACCTGATTTGTACCTGCCAATTCTCCTGAAAACGTAAATGTTGAATCATTTATCTTGGTTGCGTAAAATAGTTTGGTGTCAATCCCATCATTGATATTATTGAAAAACAGATAGCTTCCATCTGGAGAAATGAACGGCTCCATGGCATCAAATGATAATCCAATGATATTGACATCTATTTCAGAACCAAATGAAGGATATGCTAGAGGTTTTGAAATACCACTATCCTCTTTTGAGCATGAAATTATTCCTATTGATATGAGTGTCAACGTTGCAATGACTTTTTGTCTCATTATTTTAGGAATTGATAAGATCTCAGCTCTGAAATTACTGCCAATGCGCAGATATAAGATACCACTGGATCTACTGTGCCACACTAATAATCTTCTCCAATGGAATGCTATTCGCTAATTTCGTGATCTCAGCTTCTGAGATAGGACCATTGTAATGCAACGTCAACATTGAATTGCCAAACGGAGTTTGCGCATCGTAACCGGTTACCTGACCATTTTCATCGGCTTGTTTTGTCAGTAAGGTCTTATAGCCCTGCACTTTAATTACTTTCTGATTGCCATCGCCCGAATTCATGATCATCGGCATGGAAAGAATGGCACTAATGCCGGCCATCATCGGGGAGTCGCTTATGATGTCGATGTTTGCATTTTTAGTTGGGTCGGTGCCATAGGTACGGTGCACATATAACCCCGCAAAACTTGCCGACATACCACTCACATTATCATCTTTTGCATTGTAGGCAAGTGTGCCTAATGTGGTGGGCATCACTTTCATTACCTCTTTACCGATCGCAACGTCTACTTCTCGCAAGGCATTTTCAAGATTGAAACGTGCATCTTCCAAATTTCCTGCACTGTATGCGGACTTTGCGCTTGCCAGACTTTTATCAAACTCCTGAGCCATTACAACAGAGCACAGGCTTATGGTTAGAATCGATAGAATTATATTTTTCATGGTTGTCAGAAATTATTTTTCACCTAAAGTCTTTTTGATTCCGTCAATATCAAATGCACTTGCAGCACTCATCATGTCTTGTTCGGATGCAAAGTTTACACCTTCCCAAACAATCATTGAAGATTGACCAAGGGGTACACTCAGTTTATAGCCGGAGGATTCGCTGTATTCAATAATACCTTTGTATCCCTTTACTTTGGTCTGCTTCCAGTTTTGCTGACCGCCCGTTGTGGCATAGTTGGCGTTCGTCATGTATGCACTATAGGCCGCCATCCAGGCAGAATTGTTCGCGATGTCAATGCGTAATTGTTTGTCACCATTTTCGTATTCACGATGAATGGTTAACCCAACCCATCCCGCACCCATGCTTGTTACTTGATCAGCTTCGGCATCTTTCTTCAACCCAACTACTGTTTCGGGAAGCGATTTCAATACTTTCTGTCCGATTTCCATCTCTACACCTAACATGGCTTGTTTGATCGCATAGCGAGCGTCTGAATAGCTTGTTGATTTATAAGCAGTCTCTGCATCTGCCATACTTTGTTTTACATCCGGTGGTGTAACCACTAATCCGCCACCTCCTTTATTGGAGGGATTTCCGGAATTGCCTGGTTGGTTAGTTCCGCTATTGGGCGTTGTGCCTGTCTTTTGCTGCAATTTTTTCTCGATTGCCTTTTCAGTGGCTTCGGTTGTCTTCTGTTTGATCTTGCCTAGAATGCCTTGTGCGCCACATGCAATAGAAACGCTCAACACAGCAATAGCTGTTAATAAGATTTTTGACTTTAACATGACGAAGGGTTTTAGAACCCGAAATTACACGAAAAATTGCTCAATTTGTTTTCAACCGTCTGGAGATTTAACCGAAATTTCAGGAATGAAAAAACCAGCCATTATTCCTTTTGATTTTGTGTTGGAACAACTCTTTTCGCTTGAGCCGAGAGTACGACCTATGTTTGGGTGCCAGGCTATTTACGTAGGCGATAAAATCATGTTAATTCTACGTAACAAAGCTGGTGTACATGAAGACGATAACGGCATTTGGATTTCTACAAAGGCGGAGCATCACGTCTCACTCAAAAAAATATTTCCATCCATGCGCTCCATTCAGGTATTAGGTAATGGCGCTACCAATTGGCAAATCCTTCCTGCGCAAGCAGACGATTTTGAGGAAAGCGCAATAAACGTTTGTGATCTTATTTTAAAAAATGATCCACGAATAGGTAATGTTCCAAAAACAAGAAAGCCACAAATGCCGAAAGGCAGGAGAAAGAGTTAGTCTACTTCATTAAACAGCACATCGATTTGCGTATAGTAAAGTGTGGTCTTGCCCTCAAATCCGGAATCCGTACCAACCACTAACCAAATCTCACCCGAAGCATCGGTTGTTAAGAAAAAACTATTGCTGGAGTTATTGTTTCGGGTAATCACTGTGAATTCCGTAGTAGTGGCACTCACACCCACATTCCCAATATTGATCATATCTGTGCCGTCTTCCGCCTGATTTCCTTTATCGATGTTCATGCGGTACATTCCGGTTTCTAATTCCTTCTTTGGCTCCTCCAGCGTTGCTCCTGCCTTGAGGAAAACACTTTCACCGGGTGCACCACCAATTCCAACTGCTTCCGTAGGTGCATCCGAGGCAACCTTTACATTGAACAGTAAGTTATACGTGGTGTTCGGACGAAGACCAGAAATTTTCTTTTTAATGAACATGAAAAGATCGTCACTATGGTTGTTTCCCGAAATGTATAGCGCAGAATCGGTTAAACTTAAATTCTTGGGAAGGGAATCGTACTTAAAGAGTAGTTCGTAGTGTATAGAATCCCCTTCAGGGTAATCTGCAAAGTCCCCCGTCCATCCTTCATCGGAATCATAAAAAGAATACGAAATTGAAAATACGGTAATCTCCTGATCATGCAGTGTGCATGCACCCAAAAAAACCATTAAACCAACAATACCTAATTTCAACTTCCTCTTCATACCTCAAAATTAATCATAATCTGATCTTTAGACACATCCGGACCTGACTCGGTTGTAATGACAAATCATTCTACATTTATGTACCTTCATGTCCATGAATAAACTCCTCCTATTTCTTTTAGGCATGGCCCACATGGCATGTAACGAAATCGTCTATAAAGAGCCACAACCAACAGGAATTAAAGCACTGGTAGGAGTTCCTTCCAGACTTCACGGAAAGTACGTCATGCAGGAAGAGGATGGCGATACGATCGTTATTTTTAAGAACGGCTTTAGAGCAGACAACAAAAAAGAAGAGGATATATTGTATTTAAGCGACAGCTTGGTTTTAAAAAAATACAAGGATTATTATTTCATTAGTCTTCGCGATAAAGCAGAGTGGAATTTGCGAATACTAAGTCTTCAGAAAAACGGTGATTTATTGATGATGATGATGGAAAGTGTTCCTGAAAGTGAGGATGAACGAAAAGTTTTTATTGAAAATCTATCGAAGGAAACTCCTGTTATTCAGAACACCCTTGACAGCGTCACCCATTATTTAATAGATCCTTCTCCGCAACAATTATATAAACTGATTCAGCGAGGTTTTTTTAAGGAGAAGAAAACACTCGTAAAAATCAACTGATTACTTCTTATTCATCGAAAGAATCAACTGCTTCTTCGACATCCAGATATTCCAGGTACCCTTCACTTCAACCGAGCTATCGGGGCGTGTAAGTATAATTGCTTTTGTATAAAGCATGGAATCAGTTCCAATTTTTTGAACATTATCTTGTAGGGAAGTGCCTTCGATCACACTATTAATGTAGGCGTCAATTAATTGTTGTTCTATTTCCAACCCATGTGCAGCGCCTGGCTCAAGCCAGTGAATTTTAACTGCAGCAACTTTTTCAAGAGAATCAAGTTCAGATGGTGAAGTCAACCCTTCCATTACGGTTCGTCCCTTTGCAAATGCAGCTTCTGTTATTTCGGCATCCGTAACTTTTACAATGGCCTGCAGCTCACTGGCCTCCAGCATCCTCTTGCGCTGTTCATCCGTCAGTGAACCTCCGCAAGCAAATAATGACAGTACGAGTAAAATCAATAACAGCTTATTCATTTTGCAATATAGGGTATAAGGGTATTAGGTATAGGGGTATAGGTATTGGAAGGTAAAGAAATATAATTCTCATTAAACCTAATCCCCTATACCTTAAACCCTATACCTTATAACCTATTCCTGATTAACTTTGCGCCTCATATACGGGTATGGTTCAAAAACTGGAAGAAATAAAGCATCGTTTTGAGGAAGTGGGATTGTTGCTGGTACAGCCTGAGATCATTCAGGATATTAAGAAGTACATGCAATTGAACAAGGAATACAAAGATCTTGAGAAGATTGTCCTTAAATACAATCAATATAGTGATGCATTAAACCATCAGCAGCAGGCAAAGGAAGTGTTGGAAAAAGAGAAAGATGCCGACTTGCGCGCCATGGCAAAAGAAGAGCTGGACGAACTTGCTCCAAAAATTGAAATCTTTGAGGGCGAGTTGAAAGAAATGCTGATACCAAAAGATCCCAACGATGATAAAAATATCATTCTTGAAATTCGTGGAGGAACGGGCGGAGACGAGGCAGCGCTTTTTGCCGGAGATTTATTCAGGATGTACCAACGTTTTTGCGACAGACGCGGACTGAAACTTACTGTGCTGGATTCTTCGGAAGGCACTGCCGGTGGATTTAAAGAAATTGTTAGCAGTGTTCAGGGCGAAGGTTCGTATGCGCTATTCAAATTTGAATCGGGGGTACACCGCGTACAACGTGTGCCTGATACGGAAACTCAGGGAAGAGTGCATACGTCAGCAGCTTCGGTAGCCGTCCTACCTGAAGTAGAGGATGTGAGCATTGATATAAGTCCTGCCGACATTGAAGTACAAACCTCTCGTTCAGGGGGGGCGGGCGGACAGAATGTAAACAAGGTTGAAACAAAAGTTCAGCTTACACACAAGCCAACGGGCATCGTGATTACGTGCCAGGTAGAGCGATCACAGCTGGGCAACCGTGAACGTGCTATGAAAATGCTGAAAGCAAAACTGTATGATCTTGAAGTAGCGAAACAGCAGGCTGAATTAGGAGCCGTTCGAAAACTCATGGTACGCAGTGGCGATCGTTCTGAAAAAATCAGAACCTACAATTACCCACAAAGCCGCGTTACGGATCATCGTATTGGGTATACACAGCATAACCTGCCGTCCGTAATGAATGGCGAAATTGATGATTTCATTGAGCAGCTTCGCATTGCCGATAGTGCCGAAAAAATGGCTGAGGGGGCTTCTCTCTAACCGATTAAAAATCTTTTCACTAATTTTAATCACGAATAAAATAACGTTATGAAAAAAGGACTAATTACAATTGGAATTATACTGGTAGTTGTATTTATGCTATACAGTTTTTTTGCAGGTCGCTACAACACGATGGTTGAGTTACAGGAAGCTATTCCGAAAGCCTGGGCAGATGTAGAGGCTCAATACCAGCGCAGAGCTGTTTTGATACCAAATCTGGTGAACACGGTAAAAGGCTATGCGAATTTTGAACAAGAAACCCTCACCAAGGTAATAGAGGCTCGCGCAAGTGCTACGCAAGTAAAAATTGATCCAAGCAACATCACTCCCGAAGCATTAGCACAATATCAGCAAGCACAAAATGGAGTTAGTTCAGCAATCAGCAGGCTTTTGGTAGTTGCTGAAGCATATCCTGACTTGAAAGCGAATCAGAATTTTCTTGACCTGCAAGCTCAGCTTGAGGGTACAGAAAACAGGATTACCGTTGCGCGGAATCGCTTCAACGAAGTTGTGCAACCCTACAATGTGTACATTAAGAAATTTCCAACGAATATGATCGCCAACATGTTTGGCTTTACAGCGAAAGGATATTTCGAAGCTGCTGCTGGTTCTGAAAAAGCACCGGAAGTGAAATTCTAATTCTATTATAATTTCTACGAATAAAAAAACCCCGACATCGGGGTTTTTTTATTTTAAAATGGAATTATGATATTTTTTCGATAAGAAAATTGTCCACCTACATGCGCATATCCTCCATTTTAAACCATGTCTCACTCCTGCACCTTTGTATTGTCAATAATGACAAATAAAACTAAAACGCAAAATTATGACACGGTTAAAAGCAGTAAATCCTGAAGAAGCTACAGGCAAAACAAAAGAATTATTTAATGGTATTCAAAGTAAATTAGGCATGGTGCCTAACATGATGCGTACCATGGGCAACTCATCGGCAGTTTTAGAAGGCTACCTGAATTTAAGTGGAGCCCTGAGCAACGGAGCCCTTGGAGCGAAGACTGGTGAATTGATCGCTCTTGCCGTTTCAGAAAGCAATGCCTGCGACTATTGTTTATCGGCTCACACTTTTATCGGAGAGAAGTTGGTGGGTATTGATGCCTCTTCGCTTTCCTCAGCACGCGAAGGGACTAACAGCCACAGCAAAACAGAGTCTGCGCTGAAATTTGCACAAATCTTAGTGAGTAAAAGGGGATCTGTATCCGATAACGATGTAAAGGCAGTAAGGGCGGCAGGTTATACCGATGGAGAAATTGGGGAGATTGTTGCACATGTTGCACTTAACATTTTTACAAACTACCTCAATAAAACCGCCAATACGGCTATTGATTTTCCGGTAGTCAAATCTTTTGAAAGTGTAGGTACAGTTTAGCAGGTGACTTTCTTAACCAATGAATCCATTATCCATAGAGAGAAGAAATAATCTGATAACGAATAAATTGTCGCTGC
The DNA here is from genome assembly GCA_031400675.1 of Cyclobacteriaceae bacterium. Classification (GTDB taxonomy): domain Bacteria; phylum Bacteroidota; class Bacteroidia; order Cytophagales; family Cyclobacteriaceae; genus UBA2336. The sequence goes on along the minus strand of JANNQJ010000061.1, from coordinate 6,246 downwards.
TTTAACGTGGTGACAATTTCCTGTTTCAAATGCATTGGATGAATGCAATAGCCTTTCTAAATTATGAATTCAATGTGCCATGGAATGAGAATAGTCGCTTTCGTTGAAGGATGATGTAAACTATGAAACCAGTTATTTCGCGGATTCGAATATACCCCATAAAATCGCTTGACCCGGTTGAGCTTCAAGAGGCAGAAGTAGGCATTCATTCCCTTCGCTTTGATCGGGAGTTTGCGATGCTTACACATGATGGGCATTTTATGAATGGCAAACGATCCGGTCGTGTAAATGAATTAAAAGCTATATACGATTTGGCAAACTATACAGTAACATTTTCAGACCGGGTTGGCGGCTATGCGAATTCCTTTCATTTACTGAATGAAAAAAAAGAAGTTGAAAAATATTTGAGCAGTTTCTTTGGAGAGCCAATATCCCTGCTTCATAATAAGCAAGGTCAGTTCATGGATATACCAACTGCCAGCAGTGTTACCATTGTGAGTGAGGCTTCCTTACGATCTTTACATCAAGAGTTTTCAGATCGAACATTAGAAGATGTGCGACTTCGCTTTCGTGCAACAATAGAGTTGGGCGGTGTCGAGCCTTATTGGGAAGAGAATTTAGTGGGCGAGCCTGGCGTAGGAATGCGTATTCAAGTAGGCGATGTGGAAATGATTGGCGTAAGCCCACGGGCACGCTGCAATGTGCCGCCTCGCGATCCACTCACAGGAATAACCGACAAAACTTTTGTGAAGAGAATGATGAAAAGCAGGGAAAATACCCTTCCGGAAAATAGTCACCTTCCTAAATATGGAAATCTCTATCACCTGACGATCAACACCTACATTCCAGAGACACAAAAAGGAAAATGGTTACGTGTGGGGGATGAGCTGAAAATCATTGAATCGGTAAAACTAGAGATGGCTTAGTGAAAATGTGCATGATAATAGAAATAAAAATCCTATCCATTAATGGATATGATTTCAAATTGAATCTGTCACTTTTGCTGACTAATAAAATTTACTTAAAAATGAAATTTTAGCAGAAAAATCGTCCACGTCATAGCGTGAATCCTCCATTTTGCTAGTCGGTATTTTGTTAAACCTTTGTCACTCGTAAAGTAGAATATTATGGTAGAAAAGAGATTGCCAGTACCACCGTTCACCCTCGAAACGGCCAAACAAAAAATTCAGATGGCAGAAGATGCCTGGAACAGCAAAGACCCGGTGCGGGTTTCCAAAGCCTATACGGTCAATAGTGAATGGCGCAACCGAAATCAGTTCATCAATGGTCGTGAAGAAATTGTAAAATTCCTTACCGACAAATGGAACAAAGAATTAAACTATAAACTCAAAAAAGATTATTGGGCTCACACCGACAATCGCATTGCCGTTCGCTTTGAATATGAATACCAAAATGCCGAAGGTAAATGGTTTCGCGCCTATGGAAATGAAAATTGGGAGTTCGATGAAAACGGCTACATGGCGAAACGATTTGCCAGCATCAATGATTTGGAAATTACCGAGAAGGAACGAAGAATATGTTGATCTTGTTGAACTCCTGAAATCTGACAGAACAAAGCGCCATGCTCAACCAATCCACCTTCACCTTAGTCAATCCCCAAAACGGAAACCTGGGCTTTAAACTCGCTGTGTTTGAAGATCATAGCAGCTTTGATCATATCCAGCGGCACAATTATTTTTCTCTCATTTGGGTAATGGAGGGAAGTGGGAAACTAAAAGCAGATTTTTCAGAATACAAATTTGGTAAAAACTCATTGCTCGCCTTCTCTCCGTATCAGCCATTCATGATTTCCAAAGCAAAAAATATCAAAGGAGTGACTATCTATTTTCATCCCGATTTCTTTTGTATCCTCAAGCATCACAAGGAGGTCTCGTGCAATGGTGTCCTCTTCAATAATATATACAATCCACCCATTACCACTATAGATGCGGGAGCCGAAGTCACGTTAAAAATGGTGCTCGATCAAATTAAGACAGAAATACAGAATTCTGCTTTAGCACAATACGAATTGCTCGTTTCATACCTAAAAATATTTCTGATTACTGCTTCACGCCTAAAAGCGCAACAACAACCTGAAGCACAAAAAGCAACAGCAGATAACAAAGAGCCGTTTATTTTGCAAAACCTGAAAGAGGCCATTGAAGAAAACTTCAGAACCAAACACTCGGCCAGCAACTATGCCGAGTTGCTAAACATCACACCTAAGGCATTAGCCAAAATCACAAAAACATATTTTAACAAAACGTTGACAGATCTGATATCTGAACGGATTATCATTGAAGCCAAGCGGGAATTGTATTTAACCAATAAAGCGGTAAAGGAAATTGCGAGGGAATTGGGGTATGAGGACGAGCACTATTTCAGCCGATTTTTCAAAACGAATGCAGATATTTCACCACAATTGTATCGCGACACTGTTGGTTTTGGAAGAGTACTAGCATAAATAAAAAGGCCATCGATAGTCGAAGGCCTTTCATTGAAAGAATTTCTTAAAAAAGACTACAACGTTCTCTTCACCTCACGTTGCTCGTACGCCTCAATCACATCGCCCACATTAATGTCGTTGAAGTTTTTGATGCTGATACCGCAATCGTAACCTGATTTTACTTCGCTAACATCATCCTTAAAGCGTTTCAACGCACCCATTTCACCAGAGTACACTACAATTCCATCACGGATCAGGCGTATCGGATTGCTGCGTTTCAGGTATCCATCGGTTACCATACAGCCTGCTACCGTTCCTACTTTCGTGATCTTGAATGCTTCGCGTACTTCCGCATTACCCACAATTACTTCCTGTGTTGCAGGAGCTAACATACCTTCCATCGCGGCTTTTACCTCGTTGATGGCATCGTAAATAATAGAGTATAAACGAATTTCAATTTCTTCATTATCGGCAATACGTCTTGCGGCATTTGAAGGGCGTACCTGGAAGCCAACGATAACGGCATCAGATGCTGACGCTAACAATACATCAGATTCAGAAATCTGACCAACACCTTTATGAATGATGGCAACCTGAACTTCTTGTGTAGAAAGTTTCAACAATGAATCCGACAACGCTTCCACGGAACCATCCACGTCACCTTTCACAATCACGTTCAATTGCTTGAAGTTACCAATCGCCAAACGTCTTCCAATTTCATCCAGCGTAATGTGCTTCTTGGTACGGATGCTTTGCTCACGCAAAATTTGTCCGCGTTTGGCCGCAAGTTCTCTTGCCTCACGGTCAGACTCCATCACCAAAATTTTTTCACCGGCTTGAGGTGCTCCATCCAAACCAAGCATTTGTGCCGGGGTGGAGGGGCCTACTTCGTTTACACGTTTGCCCGTGTCATCGAACATCGCCTTTACACGACCGTAATGAGCACCTGCCAATAAAATATCTCCTATCTTAAGTGTTCCGGTTTGTACCATAATGGTGGTCACATACCCACGACCTTTATCCAATTGGGCATCAATCACCGAGCCTAACGCTAACTTATTCGCATTCGCTTTCAGGTTGAGCACTTCCGCTTCTAATAAAACTTTTTCAAGTAAGTCGTCAATACCTTTACCTGTCTTGGCTGAAATTTCCTGGCACTGATATTTACCCCCCCACTCTTCAACAAGAATATTTATTTTAGAAAGTGAATCCTTAACTTTTTCAGGATTAGCGCCTGGCTTATCCATTTTATTGATCGCAACAATGATCGGAACACCTGCTACTTGAGCATGATTGATCGCCTCTTTTGTCTGAGGCATTACATCATCATCTGCAGCCACTACAATAATAGCAATGTCTGTAAGTTTAGCCCCCCTTGCGCGCATCGCGGTAAAGGCTTCATGACCCGGTGTATCCAAAAATGTAACTTTGTTACCACTTTGGGTTGTTACCGAATACGCTCCAATATGCTGTGTAATACCACCGGCCTCCGATGCTGTTACTTTCGTTTTACGGATGTAATCCAACAACGAAGTTTTACCGTGGTCAACATGACCCATAATGGTAACGATGGGAGCGCGGTGCGTCAGAGTTTCTTCTGAATCTTGCTCTTCTACCGCTTCATCTTCCTCCGTAGAAATAAATTGAACTTCATATCCAAATTCATCCGCAATAACTGTGATGGCTTCTGCATCTAATCGCTGATTGATAGATACGAACATTCCTAAACTTAAACAGGTAGAGATTACATCATTCACGGAAACGTCCATGAGTGATGCAAGATCGTTGGCGGAAATAAATTCAGTCAGCTTCAGTATTTTTGAATCTTCTTGTTCCTGAATATCCCGTACGTCCTGCGCATCGGAAACAGCCTGACGTTTTTCTCTTCTGTATTTTGAACCGGAACCTTTTTTATGACCACCACTTAGTTTAGCAAGGGTCGCTTTAATTTGTTCCTGAATTTCTTTTTCGGTTGGCTCAGCTTTTTGTGTGCGTGGAGGTAATGGTCTTCCTCCTCCGCCACCACGTTGGTTATTGCCTGCTGGGCGTGGTTGTTGACCACCCTGACCTCTGTTATCGGTTGGCGAAGGGAGACGTTTTCTTGGTCTTTTCTTACGCGCATCATCCTTTAAATCAGAAGATGCCACGGGCTGATCTTTCTTCTTCTCTACAGGTAAATCAATTTTATCAACGACCTTTAAGCCTTGTAATTTACCGGCTTTTGCCTTTATCAATTCCGAATCAGGTTGCTTTTCAGTTACTGGCTTTTCTTCCTGTACGGGTTTAGCGGGCTGTTCTTTAACTGCAGCTGCTTTCTTTTCCTTGTCGGCAGGGAGTGGCTTCTTTTCAAGTTCAATTTTGCCAACTACTTTAATACCCTCCAACACAGGTCGTTCGCGCTCAACTTTCTCGGGTTTCTCCTGCCTGCCGGCAGGCAAGGCTTCTTCTTTTTTAGAAGCAAGGTTTTTGATCAGAACGCTCTCTTCTTCTTCAACCTGTTTTTTTGACAAAAGTTTTGAACGAAGTCGGAATTCAGCAAAAGCTGAACGAGCAAATTCCGCTTGAGACTGAATTTAAAGACGAAAATGGTAAATCAGTTAAAATCGGTGAATATTTTGGCAAACGCCCCGTTATTTTAGCGTTGGTTTATTACGAATGTCCGATGCTTTGCAGCGAAGTTTTAAATGGAATGACCGGAACATTGAAAGGACTTACTTTCAGTGTCGGAAAAGAGTTTGACGTGATTGCCATCAGTTTTGACGCACGCGAAAATGATAAGCCCGATTTGGCAAAGAACAAAAAAGAAAGTTATTTAAAGCGTTACGGGCGCGAGGGATCGGAAAACGGTTGGCATTTTTTGACCGGCTCGCAAGATTCGATTGACAAAATAACCAAAGCCGTTGGATTTGGCTATAAATGGGACGAGCCAACGCAACAATTTGCTGTAGCCATTAGAGATACTGGTCAAGACTCGCTCCATAGTGCGATCAAACCAATTTGGATTAGGGTTGTGCTTCAACAGCAGCGAACACATCATCGGCGACAGAGTCAACGCCACAAAACCAGAGACGACGACAGCTCCTGCCAGCGCCAAGGCAAACTCGACAAACAATCGCCCTGTTCGACCGGGCGTGAAAGCCAATGGTGCATAAACAGCAACCAATGTGGCCGTCATGGTGACCACAGCAAAACCGACCTCACGAACTCCTTTGATGGCAGCTGAAAACGGGTCTAAGCCTTCTTCAATATGCCGGTAGATGTTTTCTAAGACAACAATCGCATCGTCCACCACCAAACCGATGGCTAAAACAAGCGCAAGCAATGTCAGCGTATTGATCGTGAAACCTGCCAACGCCATCATTGCAAAAGCGCCAATCAAACTAACAGGGATAGTGATGATAGGAATGATAGAAGCGCGCAGCGTGCGCAAAAATACAAAAATAACCAGCGCCACCAAAACAATGGCTTCCAAAATCGTTTTATATACATTACTTATCGAGCGCTCGATAAAAACGGAATTATCGTTCGCCACGTCAATAGACATATCCGCTGGCAAATCAGCTTTCAGCTTAGGTATCATGTCGCGCACGCCTTGCGACAAGACCAATGGATTGGCAGTCGCCTGACGAATCACACCTACAGAAATAGCGTATTTTCCATTCAAACGAACAGAACTGCGCTCCTCTGCTGGCCCCTCTTGAATACGGGCAACATCGCGCATTTTCACGGGGAAACCATTAACAGTTTTAATCACAATGTCAGAAAATTGGCTGGCTTTTTCTAAACTTGTTTGAGAAGTG
>JANNQJ010000060.1:0-1965 GCA_031400675.1 Cyclobacteriaceae bacterium | reverse complement strand
ATCCTGTCGACATTCGCCTTCAGTTTCAATGCCCTGCTTTGGTTCCATGCCCAGACTTTTGGAGAGATGTACCAGAAGACTTTTACTTTATTTTTCTTGGCAAACTTCGCCATGCGCATATTAAACCCAGCGTAATCAATGAGGACAATCACATCGGGCTTATTCGTGAGAATATCTTCCTTACATTGTTTTAACTTATTTGAAATCGTTCGCAGGTTAGCCAGCACCTCACCAAAACCCATGAAGGCCAGTTCCTTATAATGAACAACTACCTCCATACCGGCTGACTCCATATAGTCTCCACCAAAGCCTCTGAATGAAGCTTCAGTATGATAACTCTTTAATGCCTTAATAAGATTCCCTCCGTGAAGGTCTCCCGAACGTTCCCCTGCTATCAGATAAAATTTCATCTGGACCGAAGATGAGGGTTCTTCATTTCTCACCAAAATATTCGACAAAGTTTCTGGGTGTTTCGTAGAGACGAATGCAGTGCAATTTGCCTCGTGTGGAAATGGATGGCAAGCCTTTCTCAATAATTTTCCAAATTTCAACAATCAGGTTTTCACAGCTTGCCATTTTATCCTTCATAAAATCAACATCCAGGTTTATGTTTTTATGGTCAAGTTTATCCACTATATCTCTACGGATTAAGGTGCTCAATTTTTTCATATCCACTACAAAGCCTGTCTCCGGATCGGGCGTACCCTTCACTGTTACGATCAGATCAAAATTATGACCATGCCAATTGTCATTAGCGCAAGGGCCAAATACTTCCACATTCTTTTCCTTTGACCACGCCTGGTTGTAGAGCTTGTGTGCAGCGTTGAAATGTTCTTTGCGCGAGATGTAGAGCATATTATATTTCAAATATACTAGTAATCAAGCAAGGATTTTTTTGGATCGTATGGCACCTCTATGGATAATCTTGTATTAATCAAAGCAAAAAAAAGAGGCTTCAATCGAAATTAAAGCCTCTTTCATTATGATGAACCCAGCAATCAGCCAGGCTTTTGAACCTCCATCTGGCGCAAGTGTTAAGCAAAGCGTCACTTGTGCCTACTTTTCATTTTGGCAGTCTTTCAGACTGACCTACCCTATATCAAACTAACTTCCAGCAATTTATCCGGTAGCCCGGCATAGTTAACCGCACTGCTATACAAATATTCCTCAGGAGAGAGAACTATCCCTGCTTCCACCGGATTGTTATGTACATATGCTAATCGTTGATCAATCATCTCGTTTGAACTTAATTCTATCGGATGATTGTGCTGTTGCCAGAATTGAAAGTTCGTGTTGTTGTTATTTGCCTTGCCAGCCCGTTCAAATAGCCAAAGCAACAATTCCCGTCTGCTCTCATGCAGGTTATTCTTAATCGCTTCAACAATTTTCACAGACGTATATTTTTTAATATCTCTAATCACATCCTCTAACTTTTGCTCCCCTTGCCTGCCAATGATCATATGAATGTGACTACTCATAATACAATACGCATAAACCTCAAGTCCCTTATTTCGTTGACAATACCGGATGCTTTCTAAAAATATATCCTTATACTCTTTTCTGATAAATACATCAAGCCATTGGATAACCGTAAAGGTGACAAAGTATAATTTATCCTGATCTCTGATTTTGTATTTACGACTCATTAGGTACTAAAATACGCAAGTATGAAGACTTGAGGAAAATACTGAGAAGGCACAAGTCACGCTACTGAGAAGGCACAAGTCACGCTACTCCCACCGCACGGCCTGAAGACTTGCGCCAGATTGTGTTCAAAAAAAACAAGGCACAAAAAAAGGCTTCAATCGAAATTGAAGCCTTCAATTTTTAATATTACTTTTTAAAGAATTAACCTGGCTTACTAAAATTACTCGCTTTTAGCACAGGCTTGTCGACCCTTAACCCTTCACCTACTATTTCTCCATCAGAGTCCTTTAAGGTAAGCACATCCCCATTTTTCTCAAG
>JANNQJ010000059.1:0-11266 GCA_031400675.1 Cyclobacteriaceae bacterium | reverse complement strand
CAATATTTGCCTGGTGAGTTGCGGGTTTTTGTAAGAAAAGACAGATCGCAATAAAGATTTAAAACCCGGGATGTATCCTTTCAGTTTAAGAAAAGAAAACACCATATGGTGGACACGCTCAGCATCTATCAAAAAAAGAAGCGGGCGAATAATTAGCTTGTACATAATACACCAGGCGTTTCGCTGCTAATTAGAAAATTATAGCTTTGTAATCAATTAATAACTAAATATGATTGAACGTATGAAAAAACAACTGATTCCTTTCATCGCCCTGGTACTATTTTTAACCATTACCCATGTTACCACTGCCCAAACAAAAATAGGTGTCTTTTTAGGCTATGGTTCTGAAATTGAAACGCTGGCCCTAGGAGCAAACGCAGAATTTTTCGTTAACGAAAAGTTGAGCATCGCACCGGGACTTGTGTTCTTTCTTCCAAACGATCAAAGCGGTTATAAGATCAGTATGTGGGAGGTTAACGGAAATGTAAATTACTACTTTGTTACTGAGGGATCTGTGAATTTTTATGGCCTTGCTGGATTAAATATAGCGGGCATTAAATACAATTTTGACGACAATACTCTTTTTGATGACGGAAGTGACACTGAACTTGGGCTAAACCTGGGAGTAGGTGCTAATTTTGAAGTTGGCAAAAACTTCATGCCCTTTGGGGAAATAAAATATGCCATTAGCGACTTCGATCAATTGGCTATATTTTTCGGCTTGAAATTTAAAATCTAACATAGAATTAATTGTAAGTTAAAAGTATGTGTCCTGCATCTTAAATGGTGCAGGACACATTTCATTTAAGACCGAGGGTGAAATTCCGTAATCACCTGTCTCAAATAATCCCGATCAAGATGGGTATAAATTTCTGTTGTCGTAATGGATTCGTGTCCAAGCATTTCCTGAACAGCGCGCAAATCAGCGCCACCTTCTATTAAGTGTGTGGCAAATGAATGGCGGAAGGTGTGCGGACTAATCGTTTTCTTCAGGCCTATTTTTTTTGCAAGTTCTTTAATAGCGGTGAACACCGTTACGCGCGTTAGCCGCTTCCCTCTCTTGTTCAAAAAGACATCTCCGTCAAATCCTTTCTGTACCGGAATGTGCACCCTGATTTCATCGATATAAATTTTTAAATACTTCAATGCATCACGGCCAATGGGTGCCAGTCTTTCTTTATTTCCTTTTCCAATCACACGCAAAAATCCCACATCAAAATAAATGTTGTTCAGTTTTAACTCCACCAGCTCCGTTACGCGCAACCCTGAACTGTACAACACTTCTAACATGGCTCGGTTTCGGCCTCCTGCTGGTTTTGAGAGATCAATAGCCTCCAGTAATTTTTCAATCTCCGGATAGCTAAGGGTATCAGGAAGTTTGCGACCAATCTTAGGACCTTCAATTAATTCCGTGGGATCTTTTTCAATCAGTTCTTCAAACATCAGGTATTTGTAAAATCCTTTTATGCCTGAAAGGATACGTGCCTGGCTGTAAGCACTCATGCCTAGTTCATTAATATACTGCAGTAACCCTTGTAAATGCTTTGCAGTAACCGCCATGGGGCTCACCTGCGGATGTGTCATTTCCATGAATTGCTGCAGCTTGGACGCATCACGTACATACGCCTCAATGGAATTTCCGGAAAGGGAGCGTTCCAGTTTTAAGTAGTGACCAAAGTGCTTGATGTGAAGTTCCCAGTTCAAGGTTTAAAGTTCAAGGTTTAAAGGATAAAGACCAAACGACTTCAAACTAATGACTATTGACTACTGACTTTTGGCACGGTATCTTTCGAATATGAAAATCCAGATCATTAACGGTCCAAACTTAAACCTGCTGGGCGTGCGGGAAGAAGATATCTACGGCAGTCGCGACTTTGAGAATTATTTTGAAGCCCTAATGGAGCGCTTTCCTAAGGCCGAGTTACAATATTATCAATCAAACATTGAAGGCGAACTCATTAATAAGCTGCATGAAGTTGGCTTTTCCTTTGATGGGATTATTCTGAATGCAGGAGCCTATACCCATACCTCCATTGCCATTCACGATGCCATTGGTGCCATTAAATCCCCGGTAATAGAGGTCCACATTTCTAATATCTATGCACGTGAGGAGTTCAGGCATAAAAGTTTGATTACCTCAAAATGTAAAGGGCTCATCTCGGGATTTGGCTTACACGGTTATGACATGGCGATTGAATACATTCTAAAATCTAAAATCGTTAATCATCAATCGTGAATCAATTATGATTTCCTTCTACCCCGGTCCTTCCCGTGTTCACGATGAAATTCCTGCGTACGTAAAGGACGCAGCACGCTTCGGCATTATGAGCATCAATCACCGGAGTGAAGATTTTGTTGCCATTTCAAAAAAAACCATCACCCTCCTGAAACAAAAGTTACGTGTTCCAAAGAACTATACAGTTTTCTTTACGTCCTCTGCTACCGAGTGTTGGGAAATAATTGCGCAATCCTTGATCACTGATAAAAGCTATCATTTCTATAACGGTTCATTCGGACAAAAGTGGTTCGACTACACGCATCGAATAAAACCGGGCGCATCTGCTAATCAGTTTAATCGTGAAGAGGCACTTGATCCATCCAAACTGAGGTTCGAAGGAGTTGGAAGAGTTATTTGCATTACCCAAAATGAGACTTCCAATGGGACACAGGTAAACAATAAAATTATTGCAACCATCAAAAAAAACAATTCGAATCATCTGGTTGCTGTAGATGCCACTTCATCCATGGCTGGGATTATGCTCAATTTTAAATCAGCGGATATCTGGTTCGCTTCCGTACAAAAATGTTTTGGGATGCCTGCCGGTATGGGCCTTATGGTCTGCTCACCTATGGCAATTGCCCGAGCAAAAGAAATCAACAACACATACTATTATAATAGTGTGGTGTTTATGGGTGCCATGATGGAAAAATGGCAAACACCGTACACACCTAATGTGCTATCCATTTACATACTCATGCGGGTGTTGGAGAAAATGAAACCAATCCGGGAAGTGCATAAAGTTACTTTTAATCGCTACAAAGAGTGGAGTTCTTTTCTTCAAAAATCCAACACGTTAAAACTGCTGGTAAAGAATAAATCGGTTCAATCGTATACCGTGTTGCCCATTGAAGGGCAGCCTGAATCAATCTCCAAATTCAAACAAAAAGCTAAGAAGTATGGCTTTCTGTTAGGTGAAGGTTATGGCGATTTAAAGTCTACTACGTTTCGTATTGCTAATTTTCCAGCCATCAAAAACATGGAGATTAGTAAACTCAAACGGTTCTTTTCAAGTCATCGCTAAGGTCCTGCAAACGGTTGAATTCGACCTCAGTAAATTATTTTTACCTCTTCGTACAAAATTGTAAGGAATGTTGTGAAATTTGCTGCACGCTGGCTACGTTATGTTACACCTGCAAAGGATAAGTAAGGGTTTGAATCGTTTCATTTTACTTCTGTTTCTGATACAGCTTGTTATTCCAGCGTTTGTCCAGGCCGGAACTCCCGATTCAAGCATTCAATATAAAATTTCTTTCACCATTCGTCATGATTCAGGCATTGCTGTTGCGGTCTTTTTAAAAGAGAATACCGAAGAAAAAAATGAAACAACAGAAAAGGTAAACATCACACCTGAGCTCATTGATTTTTCTTTTCTTGCAAATGCTCTCAAACAATCACACTCCCCAATTCATTGGGATACCCACAACTTGCGGCTAACTTCTGAACCGCTCTTTAAGTTGTTCTGCATTTTCCTTATTTGATTTAATTAGTTGACGGCCGATTTCCTGTCGGCCAGTTGCTGCTTTTAGTTATGCACTGAAGGCAATCCCTATTTCCTTTTGTCTAAAATATGTCGGCATTAAAACATACTCACCCCATTCCGTAGCCAACGGTCTCTCCTTCGGGAGAGACGGGGTGAGTTCTTTAAAATATAAAAATGAAAACAATTGAAATTCCAAAAGACGGTCTTGAAGGTCTTAAAGAGAATTGGAAAGTTGATGCAGTTTCAGGCTTTCTTGTATTTCTTTTAGCACTACCCTTAAGTTTGGGTATTGCAAAAGCAAGTGAATTTCCACCCGCTATGGGTGTGCTCACGGCTATGATCGGTGGCTTATTCACGAGCTTCTTCGCAGGCTCACGGCTGACTATTAAAGGTCCTGCCGCGGGGCTTATCACAATATGCGCTGGTGCAGTAACAGAATTTGGTGGAGGTACACAAGGTTGGCACCTGGCGTTGGGTGTAATTGTAGTAGCCTCGCTCTTGCAAATTTGTTTTGGTCTTTTAAAGTTTGGCAACTTAAGTGATTTCTTTCCGCACTCGGCTGTTCACGGAATGCTGGCCGCAGTTGGTTTAATCATTTTCTCAAAACAAATACACGTGTTGCTGGGAATTGACCCGGCTACATTAAGGGGACTAGAACCCCTCGAACTTTTTGAACGAATCCCAGACTCCATCATGCATGAAGACCCTCGGGTTACGCTGGTTGGAGTAATAAGCTTGGTCATCATCTTTGGTTTGCCATTGCTTAAAGGAAAACTATTTAAGAAAATTCCAGCTCCGATGATGGTGCTACTAGTCACCATTCCCATAGCATGGATTATGGACTTTAAACATACCGAGCCTGCATTTGATATGGTGAAGATTGGCAACTTCTGGGAAACCGTGAATTTCAATGCCGATTTCTCAGCCATTAACTCAATGATATTTTGGAAGTATGTAATCATGTTCTTATTCATTAATAGTCTGGAGTCGGTGCTCACCGTAAAAGCCATTGACAGCCTTGACCCCTGGAAAAGAATTTCTAATCCAAATAAAGATTTAGTGGCGGTGGGTGCTGGCAATGCATTGGCTGGACTTCTTGGTGGATTACCGATGATATCAGAAGTGGCGCGTAGCTCCGCCAATATTTCACTTGGTGCACGAACTCGCTGGTCAAATTTCTTTCATGGCTTCTTTTTATTGGTCGCCATGGTGTTTTTCATTCCATTGATTGAGATGATTCCTAACAGTGCCTTAGCGGCTTTACTGATTGCTGTTGGATATCGGCTTGCTTCACCTCACGAATTCTTTAAGACCTACAAAATTGGCGTAGAACAACTAGTCATTTTTATAACAACGATTATTGTAACCATTGCTACCGACTTACTCATTGGGGTGGGTGCCGGTATTTTAATGAAGTTCTTTTTTCACATTATTAACGGAGCTCCCATTCGTAGTTTATTCACTGCCCGCTATGAGCTTCACGAATACAATGACTTCTACAAAATTAGAGTTATTGACTCAGCTATATTCTCTAATCTGATTGGGTATAAAAAGTTATTCAACAAATTAAAGCCAGGACTAAAAGTAACATTCAACTTCACCGAAGCCCGCATAGTAGACCATTCATTTTTGGAGGCACTTCACCATTTTGAAGAAGAATATATTCATACCGGAGGAGATGTGAAGGTGCAGGGTTTCGACAATTTCAAAGCTTTCTCCAATCACCCGCTCTCTACTCGCAAATTTGATATAGAAAGTAAGAATAAATTCGAAGTCAAACTCGATGAGCGTCAATTGAGTCTGCGGAAGTTCGCTAATGAAAATGAATATACTTTCTTTCCGCAAAGAATACGGAGTACCCTGAAGTACAAAGATTTCCCTATCCAAAAAGGGAATAAAATACAGTATGAGGAAAACATACTTGAAAAGTATTTAGATCAGGGGCGTATTTGTGTTTCCGATGTTACGGTTACAGAGGGTGTACTGCAAGATCAACTGGATACACATATTACGTTAGTGATGGTCACGGAAACAGATAACACAATACCAGAATTTGCGCTAGAACCGGAAGGCTTGTGGACAAAGCTTTCTGAATTGTCCGGCAGTAAAGATATTGACTTTACTCACTATCCTGATTTCTCAAAGAAATACTACTTGCGTGGAGATGACGAAGAGGCTATCCGTAAGTTCTTTACAGAGACAGCCATTCAGTTTCTGGAAAACCGGGAAGAGATGCACATCGAATGTCACCGAAACAAGTTGCTCTTTTATAAGAAGCGAGACTTGGCTACGCCACCCGAGATCGATTACATTGAACGATTTGCAGAAAGTTTTCTGGAAGTGGTGAGTCAAAAAATAGTGTTGTCATCTTAAAAAGAATATGAGTTGGCGTAATACCCAACTCATATTTATCTATTCTAAATTTTATTCGTTATGCATTTATGAAATTAAAATATTTATTGCTTTTGCTATGTTTAGGATCACAACTACATGCGCAGGAACAATCCTCAAAAAAAGAAATTGAAGAGCTCCGATTAAAACTCAATGATGATGGAGGTCATTATTTAAAAGTTACTTTTTTAAATCAGATATGGTTCCGGTATAATGAAAGTAACGCTGAAACAACAGTACTGGATGAGCCTGCTAACAATACCTTCGACATTGGCTTACGCAGAACACGCATTCAGTTTTTCGGACAACTGACAGATCATGTACTGTTCTATACACAATTCGGCCAAAACAATTTTAATTTCTTGGCCGGTCAAAATGCATCCAATAATGGAAACCGTAAAGTTCAGGCTTTTTTTCACGATGCATTAGGCGAGTACAAAGTATGGAAAGCAAGCGATAAACTGTTTTTAGGTGGAGGCCTTACCATTACCAATGGTTTGTCGAGGTTCAGTCAGCCAAGTATTGGAACCATCATGACTATGGATCTGCCAGTGTTTGCACAGGCTACTGTTGATCAAACGGATGAATTCTCAAGGAAGGTAAGTGTGTACGCACGAGGCCAACTGGGAAGAATTGATTATCGGTTTGTACTGAGCGATCCGTTTCCGATTACTTCCAATGGCCAGCCCGCTCCTGCGCTCTCATCCAATTCAACCTTTGCACAAATAGGTCATCACAAGCAATACCAAGGGCTTTTTATATGGAATTTCCTTGATAAAGAACCTCACACTACACCTTACATGACCGGAACCTATCTCGGGAAAAAGAAAATCTTCAATCTCGAGGCTGGCTTCATTACACAATCCAACGCTACCTGGTCGCGTGAAACAGTTTCGTCTGACACCGTTTATCACGCCATGAACCTGATGTCGGTGGCGGTCTTCTATGATGCACCTATTAATCTGGAAAAAGGAAATGCGCTTTCAGCTTATGCGGGTTTTTATAAATACGATTACGGAACAAGATATCTCCGCTACAACGGCATTATGAATCCAGCAAATGGATCTTCTGATGCCACAGCGATTAGCGGAAGTTGGGGAAATGCATTCCCCATGTTTGGAACAGGAGATGTGATCTACGCACAACTCGGATATTTATTTATGAAAGATTTACTGGGCGAAAGAAACGGAACATTGATGCCGTATGGCTCTTTAATGAGTGCAAATTACGATCGATTAAAAGACAGAATGAATGTTTTCAACGTGGGTGTGAATTGGTTCATAAAAGGACACTCCAGCAAGCTTACCCTTGATTATCAAAATCGCCCTGTCTATGAACTTCAATCGAGCGACTTAGTAAAAACTGAAAATAAAGGGCAGGTTGTTTTACAGTATCAGATTTCAATTTAGGGTAAGTAAATACTTCACAAAACACATCATGAACTCAACAAACTCTTCTTTCAACGAGCACCACGTTCTTCATGAGCTTAAGCACTATTTGCCAGCGCAGGCTCCCCTTAAAGATTTTATTCATCATAATACGTTACATGCTTTTCAAAAGCATTCATTTTATGATGGCCTTCGAATGGCCTCTGAAATATTCGGCTATCGCGTATCGCTTTCATTAAAAGAGTACCGTTCGCTGTTCGAATCAAAGATAATTCAAAAGGAAATTATTGAAAGAATTGTCGTTGAGAAAAAGGGTGAGGCGCATTCTAACGCGTGGATGAAAAAAGTTCTTTACCAAGACTATAAAAACACAACGCCACCAAGAATTGGAACGCTTCGGTCTAACTGGAAAAGAGAATACAAAATTGATCTTGATTCACTTGTCCATCCAATTCTTTTCAGAATTCTTTGCAGTTACCTCGATCAGGGAATTTCAATCTGGGCCTTCCCTATTAGGCACAAAAGTTTCATTTCTGCCATTCGCGAAATGGAACGAAATAGTTTATCCAGCCTTTTCAGAAGTAAAAGAACCAGAAACCTTTTGTTAAAGACCACCTGTGAAATAAAGGATTTGTTAAAAATTCTCTTAGGTGATGATGAGTCGTTATACGAGCACTACCTTTTTGATCAGCAGTTTGCGCACCAGGGGTGGTCAGGTATGGTATCTACGGTAGAAGATCAACCTCAAACATTGCTTGATTCAAGAGAGATTTCCATTCATGATGTAATTGTTTTTGAACTCTTACTGGAAATAGATGCACTCGATTCTCACTTCGGAAAAAACTGGATTCCTCTTGGCCATACGCTTGCTCAAAAACCAGTAGAACTTTTTTCTTCTGTACTAGAAACTGAACTACACGAAGTTTGGTACATCTGGCAACAAGCCTATGAATGGAGCTACTACGATCAGGTGCTGGCGGGGCTTAGTACTTCGAACAAAAAAGTTAACGAAGCAACTGAAAAAAGTTTTCAGGCCATGTTTTGTATTGATGACCGTGAATGTTCATTCAGACGATACCTTGAAAAATTTGATCCGCGTTGTGAAACTTTTGGAACACCAGGTTTTTTTGGTGTCGAGTTCTTTTATCAACCTGAAAATGGAAAATTCTACACAAAACTATGCCCTGCCCCTGTCACTCCAAAATATCTTATCAAAGAAGATGGAGCCCGAAAACGCAGAGAAATTGATATACATTTCAGTAAACACTCTCATTCTTTTTTTGGAGGTTGGCTTATCTCTCAAACCTTGGGCTTTTGGTCGGCCCTTCGTTTGTTCTTGAATATCTTCAGGCCTACCATGAGCCCGGCAACCGCTTCTTCATTCCGGCATATGGATAAATTTTCTCGACTTACAATTGAAAATACAAATCCAGCGAACAAAGAAAATGGACTGCAGATTGGGTTCACGGCAGACGAAATGGCCAACCGGGTAGAAGCACTTTTAAAGAGTATTGGACTTGTGAAAGATTTTGCGTCAATCGTTTACATTATCGGGCATGGTGCCAGCAGTGTAAACAATCCGCACTTTGCAGCATACGATTGTGGAGCCTGTTCGGGCCGGGCTGGTTCGGTAAACTCAAGAGTAGTTTCCTACATGGCCAATCGACCAAAAGTAAGAGAAATTCTAAAAACACGTGGAATTGAAATCCCATCCACCACGCAGTTTGTGGGCGGCCTTCACGATACCACGCGCGATGAAATAGTCTTCTTTTATGAGAATTCATTGACACACGACAATCGCGAAAGCCATGACAAAAACGAAGTGGTCTTTGCCAATGCCTTAGATTTTAATGCGAAGGAACGGTCGAGAAGGTTTGACTCCATTAATACGAAACTGGATGCTGAGAAAATTCATAATAAAATTCTAATCAGATCAGTCTCCTTATTTGAGCCTCGACCGGAACTTAATCATGCCACGAATGCCCTTTGCATTGTCGGTAGAAGATCCTTAACACAAGGATTGTTTTTAGACAGACGATCATTTCTCAATTCATACGATTATACGCTTGATCCGGAGGGTGAATTACTTTTGAATGTGATCAAGCCCTTGGGGCCTGTATGTGGAGGCATTAACCTAGAGTACTTTTTCTCGCGCGTGGATAACCAAAAACTAGGCGCAGGATCAAAACTTCCACACAATGTGATGGGCCTCTTTGGTGTAGCAAATGGTATTGATGGCGATTTAAGACCAGGACTTCCAAAACAAATGAGTGAAGCACATGATCCGATTCGCCTTCTAATTATTGTGGAGCATTTTCCCGAGGTGGTTTTACAGGTTATTCAACAGCAAGCAGATACTTATGAATGGTTTATTAATGAATGGGTGAACTTAGTGTCGATAAATCCAGAAACGCAGGAACTTAGTTATTTCAGAGACGGCAAATTCTCAACGTACCAGCCATTGAAACAGTGTGTTGAGACGGTACACGACATCACATCCATTCTGGAAGCCACTAAAGAAAATATTCCGGTTTATCAACTTTCATAAGGCAAGGACATGACATTGATTATTCATTTTTTCATTCTGCTCCCATTGCTTGGCTTTGGCATCAGTTTACTGATTCCGGCAAAAGAAGAAAATCTTCTCTCTCGATCTGCATTTTTCATAGTGGGTTTGCACATGCTTGGCGCACAGGCGTTCATCGGATATTGGCTCCTCAACGGTTACCCAACATTAGACATTAAAGATGTTGTCCTTTTTGACGCGCCCGGTTATGAGTTTTTTATCGATTTTAGTTTCGACAAGATTACTGCCGTTTTTTTATTTGTAGGATCTGTTCTAACCTTTCTTATTACAACCTATAGTCGATACTATCTGCATCGAGAGGATGGCTACAGACGCTTCTTTAATGCAATTCTCTCCTTCTATTTCGGCTACAACATTGTGATCTTCGCAGGAAATCTCGAAACACTTTTTATTGGTTGGGAAATACTGGGCATATCCTCGTTTTTACTAATTGCATTTTATCGGAATCGATATTTACCCGTAAAAAATGCAGTAAAGATTTTTTCAATTTATCGTGTCGGTGATGTGGGGCTAATTCTCGCCATGTGGATGAGTCACCATTTATGGCACGAAAATATCACCTTTCTGAAACTAAGTAATGCTGAGTTAGTCAGTACCCAACTTCAATCGCATACTATGATTGGGGTTTTTATTTCACTGATGATTTTACTAACCGCAGCAGCCAAATCGGCACAGCTCCCATTTTCATCGTGGTTACCGCGCGCCATGGAAGGCCCAACGCCATCGAGTGCAATTTTCTACGGGGCACTATCTGTTCACCTGGGCGTTTTTCTATTGTTGCGGACATTTCCATTTTGGGAGCATCAGCTTTCCGTTAGGATTGTCATTGGTTTGCTTGGGTTATCGACAATGATCATTGCTACTGGTATTGCTCGAATTCAGTCTTCTGTAAAAAGTCAAATTGCGTATGCTTCTATTGCTCAGATTGGGATAATCTTTATTGAACTTGCGGCTGGCCTTGAAAATCTAGCATTGTTTCATTTCGCGGGAAATGCTTTTTTAAGAACGTACCAACTACTGGTTTCACCATCAGTTGTTAGTTATTTAATTCGTGAACAGTTTTACAATTTCTCTTCACATGAGCGCTCCATTGAAGACTCATTTTCAAAAAAAATACAATATACGTTGTATGTGTTATG
>JANNQJ010000058.1:0-3451 GCA_031400675.1 Cyclobacteriaceae bacterium | reverse complement strand
CTCCTATAATTGTCATGTTGGGTATTTGTTCAATATACTCTCTCAACAATTCCCTGGCGAGTTGTTCATCATCAATAATTAAACACGTTATATTCATTGATTTGTTTTTTACATTATTATACTGCTTCACTGCTCACTGCTTCATGTTGTTCAGGAATTTTTTCCTCTTCACCTGCCGGAATAAAAAAACTAACGGAGTAGCCCCATTGATTGGAATGAATGCGCAAACCTGAACCAGGCCCAAAGGTACTCCTTAAACGTTGATCGGTATTTTTAATTCCAACCCCACTGGAGTTTCCATCCATTACCTTCTTGGCGTTGGTGCCCAGTCCGTCATCTTTCACTTCAAAAAAAATCATTTGGTTGGTACGTTTCACAGTTAGCATGATGGTGCCGCCTTCATCCTTCGGAGCAATTCCATATTTCACTGCGTTCTCTACCAACGGTTGTAAAATCATCGGTGGAATAACGATGCCGAGGCACGTATAGTCTACCTGCTTAATAAATTTAAGTCGGGTACCAAACCGCACCTGCTGAATGCGGATGTAGTTCTCAATGAAATCGAGTTCATGGATGAGTTTCACCATTTGGTCGCCATGTGAATCAAGCGCATAGCGGAAAATATCCGATAGCTGGGTGATCACCTTTCGTGCCTGTTCTTTGCTGGAACTCACCAACATGTTGATAGAGTTGAGCGTATTAAATAAGAAATGCGGATTAATCTGGGACTTCAACAACGAAAGTTGCATCTCGCGGTTCTTCAATGCCAGTTCACCTTTTTCCTGTTCTTTTTTCTGTTGACCCTGGAAATAACGAATCATATAATACACTGCTGCTGTAACAATATACTGATCGTGAAAATGCAAGCCTTCCCATTTCAGCAACCCAAGAATGTGTTCTTTCCAATTGTCGAAGTAGATGTAGCCTTCTACATAATCTTCCAGATAATAAGAGAATGTTCCCATCAGCAGGAAAAAAACCATGACACCAATAATGTGACCAACTACCTGAACGTATAATTTGAACTTGAATAAGAAGTGTGAATAAAATAATATTCCAATCATGAGCACACACAGTGCCTCAAACAAGTATAAGGCATTCCAAAAAACATAATCAGATGGTAGATCCAATTCCCACTTGAGAGCGGCACCCACCGTATAATTGATCAGGTACCAAAGACATAGCAGCAGGTAGGCCCTTTTCCAAACTTGCGGTATTTTCTCAAAACTGAACAAGGATGTAAGTTGAATGATAAAGTTACATAGAAGAAGGTAAACCCGTCAAGTAATTCTTTCGGACGGCTAATGGTTCAAAAATGAAGATAATCTTACGTTGGGTTTGAAAGACTCCCCTGATTACACATCTTTAGTGTATTCCCATGCGGTTTATTAGTATAATCATACTGACGCTTCTGGCAACTTCCGTTGCTGCTCAGACAATTACTGTGTCTGGAAGAGTAATTGATCAGGGAACAAAAGAACCTTTACCTTTTGCTTCAGTGTATGTGAACGGAAAACCGATTGGTAATATTACCAACTTGTATGGTGAATTTGATTTTCATATTCCCTCGGAATACCGGAACGAAATTCTGGTGATCAGCATGTTGGGGTATAGTAATTTTGAGTCGCCCGTTTGGTCTATGATCTCTTCCACACCCGTTACTATTGAAATGAGCATGTCTGCCATCCTACTTCAGGAAGTGCTGGTAAAAGATTCACTTTCGGGTGGCGATATTTTGCGTCTTGCGTTAAGTCACATTCCACAAAACTATCCAATGAAACCATTTTTAATGGAAGGCTTTTACCGCGATGTCAAAAAGGTAGGAGGCACATATATTTCACTGCTGGAGGCCGCGGTTGAAATTTATGATATAGGTTACGATGCTCCCCGAAACAAATTCAAACTCCGGGAAGGTGTTCGGTTATTAGAAGTACGAAAAAGTATCGGATATGAAAGCAAGTTCACTTCTTACTTTGACCAGGATAATTTACTTGAAGATTTATTATTGCATAACAATATCCGTTACCGGCAGATAGAAGAACGTGAAGAAATGTATATGAGTATGAATCGTGAAAAAAATTCGTTCTACAATGGTCATGAAATATACGTGATCAGTCATGTGCACGATTACTTTTTAAAAATATTCGTTGACAAAGATGATTATGCTATTGTGCACCTGGAGTGGGAAGCCAGTACCTCAAACGAAATAGTAGGGCGCAAGAAAAACATGGTCAGCCGCTTTGTCGGGCTTCGCAAAACGATTGACTTCAAACGTGTGGATAATAAAATGCATTTGAATTTTATCAGCATTACCTCTAAAGTAAACTGGCACGACATGGAGACCAACGAACTTAAATTTGAAACAGAGCTATTTCAGCAATTACTCATCAACAAGGTAACTTCCGACACCAATGAACGAATAGGGTCAGTGGAGAAAATGCGCAACTATGGTTTACAATACCAGGACCTGCCTTACAACAAAAAGTTTTGGGACAACTACAACCTGATTAAAGAAACGCCTATCGATAAAAAAATTCTGGAAGACCTGGAAAAAGCAGGGCCGTTGGATAAACAGTTTGAAGGTAAATATTAATTTTCAGGGTTCTCTGATAAACGAAATTCAATGGAGGCATTTTTCGTTTTTTTGAACATAGGCGGAGTCATGATAATAATACCAACCACCATTAAAGTTTCTCCAAAAAAAGTTTTAAATTCAGCACCATCATCCTCCGTCAAGACATAAGGCACTCCAGAAGCAAAAAGTCCCAAACCTAAGGCCAAAAATGCCGAGCCCACTATACTATTTTTGCGATTGAGTTTTTTAATGGAATAAATTTCATCGGGCCGTAATTTTAATGTAGGAGATAGTTCCAATAGATCCGAGGAAATTGATATCACCCTATACTTTTTAAATTACTGAGCCTTCGCTGTTTTGATTTTTACCTTGTCTCCTGCTTTTACAATAATCGTATCATATGAATTGATTTTACGCAAGTAGATACAATAGACAGAATCTTCACCCATTTTTGATCCAAGTACAGTCTGGCTTATCAGCAAAGTCATTAACAAAAACAACAGGCATTTCATAAATTAAATTTTAGTGATTTATTTTTTTTCCGATTCTTTTATCGGTAAACCTTGCTCGTACTTTATTTGAGATTAGTTGATCATACCGATATGTATAACTTCATTTTGATAATTCTTCTTATTTAATCAGTTCAGGCCATTTGATTCGAAAAACAGTTTGACAGCAAGTATGAGTTCTTCATCCCAATTTATTTTGAGCTGACTTTCTTTCCAAAAGGGAATGTTACGCCAAGCCAAGGAATAGCAATTAATTCGCCACCTGTATCGGTAGGGATTAACAAGCCAAAATCAATT
The DNA here is from genome assembly GCA_031400675.1 of Cyclobacteriaceae bacterium. Taxonomy (GTDB): domain Bacteria; phylum Bacteroidota; class Bacteroidia; order Cytophagales; family Cyclobacteriaceae; genus UBA2336. Next base: position 70 of record JANNQJ010000058.1, on the reverse strand, counting down.
CCGGCATTCTTTATCATCCTTCTTCCTCCAATAAAAAATAGCATGATATCATCTCCTCCCGATCCTATAT
>JANNQJ010000057.1:0-2516 GCA_031400675.1 Cyclobacteriaceae bacterium | reverse complement strand
CGAATGGTTGCGCTTTTCTTTCATCCCCTCATCAATCATTTCGCCCAACCACAAATCTTCCAGGTTTTTGCCGCGCACCAGAGTGGAAGAAGCACTATGCTCCTTAATAAATTTTGTGGCAGCGTCAGCTTCACGTTTGCTTTTAAACCGCGCAATTAATACTTCGCTCATACCATCTCAATTTATGTTCCCACAACAAAGATAAAAAACTAAATCCACAGTTATGAAAATCTTCTTCATCCTTTCCGTGCTGGCCATATCTTTCTCAGCAGTTGCTCAGCAAGATCCGCTCTACTCACAATACATCAACAACCCGTTTATACTCAACCCTGCGTATGCAGGTTTCACCAACAACTTTTCTGCCTCGGTTAGTTACCGCCAGCAGTGGGCGGGGTTTGAAGGCAGCCCGAAAACCATGAACGCCAACGGTCATATTTCACTTTTTGATAATCGCATGGGCACAGGGCTCATGATTTCTTCCGATCAAATTGGAAATAATACTGTGACCGAAATATTTGGAAGCTACGCCTACCGCATTGCTCTCGACAATAACAAAACTGTGTCGCTTGGCTTGCAGGCTGGTGCCGCTAACTATGTGGTTGATAATTCAAAAGTCAATCCGATGGACCCGGGCGATCCGTTGTTTGAGGGATCAGTGAGTGAGATCAAACCCAGTTTTGGGGCGGGTATTATTTTTTCAACCGATCTGCTTTTTGTCGGTCTCTCAGTACCGCGCCTGTTGGAGTCAAAAGCAACAGACAATGATGTAACCTCCACACTATACACCCAACACTACTATGCTATGGGTTCTTATGTTTTTTTTCTTTCAGATCGGATTCGCTTCAAGCCATCGGCTTTGGTGAAACTGGTGAGTGGGGCACCCGCCTCGTTAGACCTGAATGCGGCTGTTATTATCAATGAAAATTACCAGGCCGGTGTACTCACTCGAAATTTCAATACGTATGGTTTGTTTCTTCAGGGTGTGTTTAAAAATTCATTTCGGTTGGGGTACGTGTTTGAAGTACCTACGGGCAACTCAGTAGGTGTTAATTATTCCACGCATGAAATTACGCTGGGTTTTCGCATGAATGTGTTCAGTTTTCATGAGAATAGTTCGGCAATCAGTTTTTAAGTGCATGGAATAGCTTGGAGATTTTAATAAATTCAAATAACAATTCATACTCAAGATTTTACAAAAACCTCAATACACCAACCCATGAACACCTACAAACCCTCCGGAAAATTCTCTCCCCTTAGTATCATCTATCTCGGTGTTGCGTCAATCACCATCATACCCTTTTTCGCGTGGCTCTACGCGGAAATCACCATCGGGCTACTTACCGTTGGTTTAGTTTTCTATTTCGTCAATTTTATTGTCACCCTTGTATTTGGTGGGTTGATAGGTGCTTTTGTTTTGGACAAGGTGGTGGTGGGATGGGGCAAGGTGCGGAATGTGACCGTGGCTACCTTCCTGGGTTTGGTAGCAGGTGCCTTCGCTTATTATTGGCAATGGGTGTTTTGGCTACAGAAAAGATATTATACCGAAGATACTGTACTGACCATCTTTACTTATCCTGCTGCCGTGTTCGCAGCCATTGGTGATTTACTCGCAACGGGTACATTTACATTACAAAAAAATGTAGTTAATGGATTTTGGCTTTTCGTAATTTGGCTGATTGAAGCCTCACTAATCATCTTTTCTACGACTTTCTTGCCTCGTTTAAGGGCCTCTAAACCTTTTAGTGAAAAACGAAAGAAGTGGGCCAAAGAAATAAAGCTCTCTCCGCTTGAATACATAGAAGCCGAAGTAGCAGAAAAAATTAAGGCGGGCGAATTTACTTCCCTATTGTCCTTGCAATCGGGCAGTGAACAAGATCATCATAGCACGGTAACCTTGCATGATAGTTATGATGATGTTTGGTATATCTCTATTGAAGATCACTTTGCAACGGAGGATAAAAAAGGAAAAGTAAAGTTTGAAGAAATAAAACTGTTGGAATACACGCAGGTCGATGCTTCCGTGGCAAAATACTTACAGAATCCAAATACACCCATGCTCGCACCGGATGCAGCTACAGTACCTCAAGCGAATGGGAAACCAAAAGATGCCTATAACGAAATGTATGACACCCAAAAAACCAAGATAGTCGTGGAACTGCTTAAAGTTTCCTCCGATCAACGAAATGACGACTGGGATCAGCAATTTTATGAAAATATTCTTCAAGCGTCTTTTACTTGTGGCAACCCGCAAGTAATACAAGGCCCGGATGGTCTGCCTTACTTTAAGTTACAATACCCCGAGTCGAAAAAACCGTTCAATCCGTTTTCATTGGTGAGCATTAAAGAACACGTTTTAAAAAACGGTTATGGCGTGGCCTTAAGTCCCGATGGGAATCAGGTAGTGTGGAGTATCCCGCATGGGGCTATGGTAAACCTGCATGTCAGTGGCAAACTCTTTACAGAACCCGATCACCCTACCTTACCGGAACGAGAAGTATTACAGGAACCTACAGAAG
>JANNQJ010000056.1:0-7553 GCA_031400675.1 Cyclobacteriaceae bacterium | reverse complement strand
TCCCAATAATCCTAAAACTTTTATGTTGATGGGCGAAGCCGATCTGCTTCAAAATAAGGGCGGCCCGGCCATTACAAACAGCGAGCGTGCTATCCGATTAGATCCCACCAACGCTAAACCTTATTTCAGCATCGCATCCGTGTATATGCGTTCACAAAACTTCACACTAGCTGAAGAGAATTTTCAGAAAGCAATAAATATTGACCCTGAATACACCTTAGCATATAAAGAACTTGGAGAATTGTATTATTCCATGAAAGATGGTGTAAAAGCCGCTGCGGCATACGAATCGTATTTAAAGCTGAAAGAAAATCCAACTGATCAAGATAAAACCCGTTATGCATTCTTCTTGTTCATGGCTAAAAATTTTACCAAAGCGAATGTGGCATTTAAGCCTCTGGCAGCAAAGCCTGATGCATCGCCTACAACTATCAAGTACTACGGTTACTCGTTGGTTAAAGCAGAAGATTTATCAGAGGCACAGAAAATGTTTGATCGATATTATGGGATGATACCGCAGGACAAAATTGAATCGAGCGACTACAACTATTATGGTGAATTATTGCAGAATTTGAAAAAGGATTCGTTGGCGATTGTTAACTATCAAAAGAGTTTGGCACTCAATCAGGATCAGGCTGACATTGCACAGCAAGTAGCCGAGATACAATTTAAACTGAAAAAGTATTCTGAAGCCATTGCTGCTTATATGGAATTGTTTAAAATCAGAAAGAAGCCTTTATCCAAGGATTATTTTCTCCTGGGGCAGTCCTATTACAATACTAACCAATACGAAAAAGCGGATACTGTTTTTCAGAAGTTTGCTGAGCTACAACCCAAAATTACTGCGGGTTACTTATGGGTAGGCCGCACAAATGCATACCTTGACCCTGATGCTAAGGGTGACTTAGCTAAGACAGCCTATGAGAAGGTTATTGAGATTGCATCTGTTAATCCTGAAACGAATGGCAACAAAAAGGAATTGATTGAAGCGTATAACTATATGGGTAGTTATTATGGAGGACATCGCGATAACCTGGGTCAAGTAAAAATCTTCATGGAAAAGATTCTTGTTCTCGATCCGACTAACGCCAAAGCACTTGAAGTATTAAAATTACTGAAGGGCAATTGATCGAATTTTGTATCATAAAAGAGTCAGGCTACCGTTATAGTACGCCTGACTTTTTTATTTTAACCAAATAATACTTAAATAGGATTATGAATATTCTCTTACAGATTACTGAAACTCAAACTCCTGATTCATTAACGTGGTTTCAGTTGCTCTCAAAAGGTGGGGTAATTATGATCCCTATCCTTCTCTTGTCACTCGCAGCTCTATACGTCTTTATTGAGCGATACCTTTTTTTATCCAAGGCTGCTAAGTACAAGAGAGAGTTTATTACTAACATCAAGTCGGCCTTACAGGCTGGGGATATTGCAGGTGCCAAATCATTTGCACGTATGGAGCCTTCTGCAACGGGCACTATTATTCTTAGCGGATTAAATAGCATCGGTAAACCAACAAGAGAAATTGAATCGACACTTGAGTCAGCCACAAATATTCAGGTTGCTGAGATGGAAAATCATACAGGTTACTTAGGAATTATAGCCGGTGTTGCTCCCATGCTTGGTTTTATTGGTACTATTTCGGGCATCATCCAGATCTTTTATAATATCTCCCTCTCTGATAACATCAGTATCGGGATTATTGCCGGTGGATTGTACGAAAAAATGATAACGAGCGGATCAGGATTGGTGGTGGGTGTGTTAGCTTATTCAGCTTATCACTTATTGCACTTAAAAATTCATCGGTTTACCCTTCAAATCCAAAAAGATGTATTTGAGTTTTTGCAGTCTATCACCAACCCTGCTAAAAATTGAAACTTAAGAGATCCAAGTCTTTTCATGCTGAAGTGGCCACGTCATCGTTGAATGACATCATGTTTTTTTTGTTGTTGTTTTTCCTGATCATTTCAACCGTAGCAAACCCGAATGTGATTAAAATTCTGCTTCCAAAATCGGAGGAGAATCAGGCATTAAGTAAAAAAACTATTGCGCTTACTGTAACGGAAAATAAACGATATTTTATCAATCAAGATGAAGTTCCCTTTGGCCGGCTAGAACAGGAACTTGTAAAACAAACCCAGGGCTTACAAGATCCCACAGTTATTATCAGACTCCCTCACAATCTTACTGTTCAAGACCTAGTGGATGTGATGGAGATCGGAGTTAAACACAAAATGAAAATGGTGTTGGCTACTGATAAAAAGCAATAGAATTCTTGAGATCATTCCTACTTTTTCGTACACTCAACCAGCCAGTCCCACGGATACGGAGCGTGCATTTCCTTTGGAGGCTCAGCAAATTCAGAATTCCAGTCGTATTCAACTTTATCCACGTTTGTAATCGAAAGTCCCGCTTCTCTAAATACTACATCAAGCTCCGAGCGGCCAAAATGTTTTGTTGGAACTCCGTCAATATAAATTATCCCTTGGATGATATCGCGCTTTCCCGCCTTGAAATAATCAAACTCTGAGTTTGGTATTTTCTCTACTGATATACCCTCTTTTTTATACAATTCAATTAAGCGCCAGGAAGAATAGAGGACAGAATCTAGGGAAGGTAAAACAAGAAGTGCTTTCCCTCCTATTCTCAAAGCCTTTTGAATGTTGCGTATCATGGCATGAGTTTTATCAATCTCAGGCAGCATGGCCACGTTGCAGCAGAAAATAAAATCTGCAGGCTGAAGATTTAAACTTAGTTTAGTTAGATCAAGGCGTTTAAATGAGATGTTTGAATAAGGTCTTGTCTTGGCTTGATTGAGAAGCTCCTGTGAAATATCGATTGCGGCTATTGATTTAAATATTGGTGACAGGTATTGAAAAGATTTTCCGTTGCCACAACCAAAGTCAATAGCATGATGAGTCTTATTAGCGTGCTTTTTAAAATAGAATGGAAGTCTCCTATTCCTGTCACTTTTAAAGACGTCAAAAATTTCATCGTTATAGTTGGGAGCAATCGTATCCCAGTGGGCTTTTTCGTTCATGATTAATAATTCAAAGTCTAAAAGTCAAGGTTCAAAATCTGACGATCATTTCACTTTTGAATTTGAAATTTTGAATCTTGAACAGCAACTTCATATTCCATTGTGAGGTCCTTGATAATTGCTGCTATCGGTCGAATACTTTTTACATGCTCAATTGCAGGACCTGCGCACCAAACTGTTTTGTAGGTAGCGCCAAACGCTGCTTTCTCAACTGCTTTCATTCCGCGTAATGCAATAATCATTTTTGCGTACTTCTTTAAGGTCTTATTGTTATTTAGTATCCACTCCAGCCAATTGGCTTTTGTGCCGAGTTGCTGAACGTAGGGAGTATTAATAACAGTAAGGGCAGAACCAGAAAGTTTAGTCGTCTTCACAATATCCTCCTCTCCATAATCAACCATGGCCTGTTTATATTCTTGCGATATGTCTGCTTCATCACATGCAATAAAGATTGTCCCGACTGATGCACCAATTGCTCCCCAATTCATTACTTGTTTTAAGCCTTGGCCAGTGGCAATTCCCCCTGCCGAAATAATAGGAATATTACAATTCTCCTTCAGTACTGTAATAAGTTCTTGTGGGGATAGATTTCCCGCATGGCCCCCTGCCCTGTTGTTTACTGCAATAACAGCATCAGCACCCAGGTCCTCAACTTTTTTAGCATACGCAACATCTACTACATCACAAAATACTTTTATACCTAGTGGTTTACATTGTTCAATAACTTCGTTTGGATTACCAAGAGAAGTAATGATATAATCTACCTTTAATTCAAGTAACGTATCTAGCTGACCCTTGTATTTCGGATTGGACCTATTAACAATTAGGTTAACTCCGAATGGTTTTGACGATGCTGCTTTAATATCCTGAATGGCTGCGCGTAACTCTTGATCTGTTCTGTAATTGAGTGCAGGAAAGGCTGCAGTCACACCATGCTGCAAGGCGGCCTTGATCATTTTTGTATTCGATATTAAAAACATCGGAGCAATAATAATCGGGTAATCAATACCCAGCAGTTGATCAAGTGTAGTGTTTTTCATCTCCGATGTTTTAGTATTTATAAATTTAAACTTTTATTATGTGCTTGCAACAAATTAGCCTCATTGATTGTTAAAATCGAAACTTAAAACTTCGTCATTCGTATTATAAGCAGTAGCAATTTTTACTATGACGTGCCTCAAATAGTAGCGTTATTTTTTAAACTCGCGATACTTGATATGTTATTCTGTTGTTTGCTACAACAGCAGAATAAACCGGAGCTTCCCGGCATAAGAAGAAGTAAAATATATGGGCTGGACGACAATTTATATTCATGGTAAGTCAGGATGTGGACCTGAGATACTACGCCACGTGGAACAATCTGACATTATTCATATGCCAGGTACAGTTGAGGGAGAAGAAAACATTGGCCTCTATTGGGTTGATGAAAAGACAAGCATGCGTGATTTTAAGAAAGCCATTGGCAGTAAAACCGTATTTAAATACCGACTTCGGTTTTTCTCAAGTTTAGAGAAGCTTAATGAATTCTATAGTGGTAGGCCGGATGAATCCTTCACACCTCAGGAAGAAGCCATGATTCACACCATGAGCATAGAAGAGATGCATTACAAGCACAGTGCTTGATTACCGTCTACTTTCCCTCCTTCGGTTTTTAAAAGGCTTTTTGAATTCCTTCTTTCGTCTAACCTCAGGTTGATAAGCGGGTCCTTCTCCTAAGATTTCAGGTAGCTTCATTTTTGGAATTTCTCTTCCAATAAAGCTCTCAATACTAAAAAATTTCCTCTGGTCATTTTCAGTAATAAAGGTGATGGCAGTCCCTTTTGTTTCAGCGCGTGCCGTGCGACCAATACGGTGGATGTAATCTTCCGGATCGGGTGGCACATCGTAGTTTACGACCAGACTAATTCCATCTACATCAATGCCGCGTGAGAGCACATCGGTGCCGATGAGTATAGAGAGCTGTTTGTTCTTAAACTCGCGCAAAATATTTTCGCGCTCATTTTGTTCCAAATCAGAATGAATGGCTTTGGCCCTTACGCCCATCCGGTGAAGTGTAGTATCAAGTTTCTTTACATTCTCCTTTGTTGATGCAAATATCAAGACGCTTGTATGACCCTCTGATTTAATGATAAACTTTAGTAATTCTACCTTCTGTGTTTCGTAAACTACAAAGGCCTGCTGAAGAATTCCTTCTGCCGGCTTGGATATGGCAATATTTACAGTTTGTGGATTCTTGAGAATTTTATCCGCTAATGTCCTTATTCTCGGTGGCATAGTAGCGGAGAATAGCAACGTTTGCCTGTTTGTTGGAAGTTGCTTAATGATGCGGACAATATCGTCATAGAAGCCCATATCGAGCATGCGATCGGCCTCATCCAGAACAAGGTGTTCAAGGTGATCGAGCTTAATCATGCCCGTAGCGAGTAATGAAATCAATCTGCCGGGTGTAGCGATGACAATATCAGCACCTTCTTCCAGCGCCCTTTTTTGTGTGTCCCAGGTTGCACCATCTCCACCACCATACACGGGAATAGAGCTAACCCCAAGAAAGTAGGCAAACCCTTCAATCTGCTGATCGATCTGTTGAGCAAGTTCACGAGTGGGCGCAATCACCAGGGTGTTTAGGTGCCTTGTCTCAGCGTGAATAATGTTGTTAAGGATAGGGAGAATGTAAGCTGCTGTCTTTCCAGTACCAGTTTGTGCGCAAGCTATTAAGTCCTTCTTGCTGAGTATGATAGGGATAGCTTGCTCCTGAATAGGTGTAGGTTTTGAATAGCCCATAGATGACAGGCCATCTAACAGGCGTTGATCAAAGTTGAATTGTTGAAACGACAAAAGAGTAGGTTTAGGTAGTAAGCAAAAAGCCCCCGAGTACTCGGGGGCTTACGAATGCACTTCAAAAAGTATTATCCGGCAACGCGAACGTTAACAGCGTTTAAACCTTTTTTTCCTTCTTTCAATTCGAAAGTGATTTTGTCATTCTCGCGGATCTTGTCAACAAGACCGGATACGTGCACGAAATACTCTTTCTCTGTTCCTTGCTCTTTTACGAAACCGAAACCTTTGGCTTCGTTAAAGAATTTTACTGTTCCTTCCATTGTAATTGTAATAAAATGTGATAATTGTTAATAAATAATGGGGCAAAGATACACAGAATATTGAATTCAGCATAATGCTTAAGTGAAGTGGGATAAGGTAATAAGGTATAGAGTAGTATAATGGTACAGCATTGCCCTATACCTTATTACCCTATACCTGCTGCTACTAGGCAGCCTTTTTGACCCCCCGTTCTATCTGAATGTGCTTGCGCTCCGCTATTCTAATTACGCCAATTTTATCGAGTATGCGTATAACCTGGAAAGTAGGATCAATTTCATGCCAGCGAATACCCCCAAAATTGGCTCTGGAACCAAATTTATGATGGTTATTGTGGTAACTCTCGCCCATCATCAGGAAATCTACAGGAAGAAAATTCCGGGAAGTATCTCCTACAGGAAAATTACGGTATCCGTACTTATGTGCAAACCAATTAATGATCGCACCATGAATAGGACTCATTAAAAACTGCAAAGGAAGCAAAAGCCACATCCACCAGGCAGTGGCAAACTGCATGTAAAAGGCCACATAGATGGCACCCCAAAATACGCGTGACGGCCATGAGCGGGCAAACTTATCGAAAGCCTCCCACTTGGGTACGCCTTCCGTAAATCTCTTCTCCACGATCATCGTTCCATTGGCAATAGCAGAGTAGATTGTTTTGGTCTTCCACATCATTTTAAAGATGGTTTCATCATACTTTGGAGAGTGTGGATCGTCTTCTGTATCCGCAAAAGCATGGTGCATGCGGTGCATAACGCCATAGCCATAGGGGCTTAAATAGTTAGAACCCTGAAATATCCAGGTCAGTACAAAGAATACCTTTTCAGTGAAAGGGCTCATCGTAAATGCCTTATGCGAGGCATAACGGTGCAAGAAAAAGGTTTGAAAGAATAGGGATAAGTACCAGTGGCCAACAAAAAATGCAAGAATAATTAACATGATAACAATAGATTTAAGTTCTTAAAAAAACAGCCTATTATCGGGCTATTGCCTGTAAGACAAAGACACTCTAGGTTTGTGACAGATTTTGAAGAAAAAATTATGCTTTACGACTAAGCTTAGCGGAAATGTCGTTTTTTAGGTCCTGAATGAAGTGTGCGGCAGGTCCTTCACAGGCTTTTTTGAAGCTTTCAAGTAGCTGGGTCTTATTCGGGAGTTCAAAATGAAGATTGGGCGTTTCTTCACTTAGTTTCCTTTTAGCTCTGCTGAATAGCTGGCGACAATGGTCGGCTTTCTTATTTAAAACCTGCTGGAGAGCCTCATAATCGAAATCAAATACCTCTTTTAGTACATAAGCCGCACGCTCTAGGGGTTCCAATTTGGCATGTAAAACCTTAAAAGCTGCAGATAGCTCAGCCTCGAGATCCATATGAGCAAAATCCGATTCCTTAAACTTAACAATGAGTTGAGA
>JANNQJ010000055.1:0-15875 GCA_031400675.1 Cyclobacteriaceae bacterium | reverse complement strand
TTTTAATGCTTTTTGGCACCCGAATTTAGCGTTTTAAAAGCAATACCAAGGTCTACTGTCACCCAAAAAGGGGTATTCTGTTGAGTGGTATTGCGTGCCACATCAACTCAAAGTAATATTGCTAAACCCAAAATTACTATGAAAAAATTAATTACCCTTTGTATGGTAGCCGCGATGTTCGTTACTGCCATGAATGTTTTTGCACAGCCTGTTACAACGCCACGTACACCGAGTCCGGCCGCCACGGTTATACAAACAATTGGTATCTCCACTGTAGCCGTAGATTATTCACGACCAAAAGTTAACGGCCGCCAGGTTTGGGGGACTCTTGTTCCATACGGTTGGAATGTACAGGCCTTTGGCACGGGAAATTCCGCACCATGGCGCGCAGGTGCTAATGAGAATACGGTGATTACGTTTTCTCATCCTGCAAAGATTGAAGGCCAGACAGTGCCGGCCGGTTCATATGGATTATTTTTTGTAATCAATCAGGATAATTCAGGTGAAGTGATCTTATCGAAAGACTACCGCTCGTGGGGAAGTTTCTTTTACGACCAAAAGCAAGATCAATTGCGGGCAAAAATTCAGTTACGCGACATTGCGAATACAGAATCACTCACATACGATTTTACGAATATGACAAAGACTGGGGCAGAGTTGGTGTTAAATTGGGAAAAGAAACAGTTTCCGGTTAAAATAGAATTTGCGGTGGATGAGATTGTTATGGCCAATGCCGATGCTGAACTGAAAGGGCCTGTTGGGTTTGCCGCGCAAGGATTTGTGAGCGCAGCTAATTATGCTCTTCAAAATAATGTAAATACTGAACAAGCACTCAAGTGGATTGATCAGGCTATTGCTCAAAATAGAAATTTCCCCGCTTTGAATATTAAATCTGATCTTTTGAGAAAAGCAGGTAAAACTGCTGAGGCTGATAAATTATTAACAGAAGCAATTGCGGGAGCAACAGAGGCAGAGTTGAATGTGTATGGTTACCAATTGATGGGCCAAGGACAAAACGACAAAGCGATTGAAGTCTTGGCGAAGGTTACGCAGCGCTTTCCTAAAAGCGCGAATGCCTGGGATAGCTTAGGAGAGGCCTACGCTACCAAAGGTGATAAGGACAATGCCATTAAAAACTTTAAAAAGGCCTTGAGCTTAAACCCACCGGCTAACGTGCGTGTAAATTCTGAAAAGTTTTTAAAGCAATATGGTGTAATGTAATCGTCTTTTTTATTCTGAAAAGGCACATGCAGGCTAAATTCTGCATGTGCTTTTTTTATTCTTCGGTAAGCATTGTAACGTATTCTCATCAGGTTGCGTCTTAAGCTGGAAACAAATTGGGATATGGAAAAGCGATATTTTGGCGTCATTATCATGATTGTAATGATAGCTTCGATGTCATGGAAAGCAGTTTCAGAAGAGTGGATTCAGGAAAAGTATTTACGGTACACACTTTTTTACACAGAATCAGATAGAAAGCACAAAGAGGACTATGTGACCATATTGAATTCAAGTATTCAATTGGTGCAAAACTTTTTTGACGATTCTTTTAAAAAAGATTTCCAGGTTTATGTTCACCCGAATCGTCAATCGCTGGATAAGCAATGGCAGCATGATTGGAACATGCCTGAGTTTAAATCGGAGTGCTGGATGGTGGCCAGCGGCATGGCCACCAAAGTTGATATGATTTCTCCTGCCCGTTGGAACGAGGAGGCATGCGAACATTCTTATTCCGATCTCATCAAAACACAACAACTAATTACACATGAGTTGTTTCATGTATACCATGGTCAGCTCAACGCAAGTCCTGACTTTAGTGATGTTACCAACATCGATTGGTTTGTGGAGGGATTTGCAACCTATGCTTCTGGACAATTGGATGTTTCGCGTATGGATGCTGTAAAGCATGCAATTGAAAACGATGCCTTGCCACAGTCCCTTGATAATTTCTGGACTGGAAAACTTAAGTACGGATTGTCGGGTTCCATAGTGAAATACATTGATCATAAATTTGGAAGAGAGAAGCTTCGGGAACTGCTAAAATACAACCGAAAGGATGAGGTATTGAATTCACTCGGAGTTACAGAAAAGGATTTATTGCTGGCTTGGTCGGAATTTATAAGAGGCCACGAGGGTAAGTAATGGAAGACTAAACTGTATTATAAATCCCCAAAATTTCACAGCCACCCGTGAAATTACCGTTTAACCAATTCTTTCTTTCAGGTAGTCTTCTTCTTCATATCTTAGCTGAAATGATTTTACAAATAGAAGATGATGAAGAGAACATTCAAGGTATCGATTAGTTTCCCCCACTTTTTCATAACTTTTTTGATGAGCTCACTCGTCCATGCGCAGGACTTCAAAGATGTTTCGCCTTTCTTAAAAAATGTGCAACCTGACAGCATTCGCGCACACATAAAATTTCTTTCTGATGACAGACTGAAAGGCAGAATGCCCGGTACCCCGGAATATCAAATCGCAATGGATTATGTGATTTCCAGGTATAAGGCTATGGGCATGGTGCCTGCCGGTGAGAATCAAACATTTCTACAAACTGTAAAACTCAGAAGAGCAAAAGTTGATAAGGAAGGAACACAAGCTGTATTTGTTAGCGGGTCAAGCTCGAAGGAACTGGCCTTTGGTGATGATTATGTGCTTTATCCAAATTTCGAAGAGAAAAATATAGAGGCAAATGCCCCGCTCGTGTTTGCAGGATACGGAATCAGCGAACCTGAATTTGGTTATGATGATTATGCAGGCATTGATGTGAAAGGGAAAATTGTAGTGTTGGTAATAGGTGCGCCTGATAAGTTCGCCTCTACGGTTAAGGCACACGCCATGAACAAGACTACACGCTTGAAAACTGCATTGGAGAAGGGTGCGATAGGTGTAATCGTGAGAGGTTCCTCAATGGGCTTACAATACCAGGCGCATGAAATAGTGAATTCTGGTTCTGTAGATGCCACGGGCAATATGGTCGCGGGACTGAAGGTTTATGGCAGTATCAGTCATCCTCTATTCAACATGATGTTGAATAAATCAACGGAAGAAATTTCAAAAGTTTTGCTGTCTTTAAAAGAAGGCATACCCGCCTCTTTTGAATTAAACTCATCACTTCAGGCAACCCTGACCTCAAGCTATCATGATTTTGAAAGTTATAATATCGTAGGTATGATCAAGGGTTCAGATAAAATACTGAAGGATGAATGTGTGGTGTACTCTGCCCACCTTGATCATGTAGGTATTGGCACTCCAGTAAAGGGCGATTCAATTTATAACGGGGCGCACGATAATGCATCGGGTGTGTCGTGTGTGCTGGAAGTTGCCCGTTTGTTTGCTTCGCTGAAAAAAAAGCCGAAACGGTCTATTTTAGCAGTGATGGTTACAGGTGAAGAAATGGGATTGCTTGGCTCATCTTATTTTGCATCGCACCCAACGGTTCCTAAAGGAAAAATTATTGCAGACATAAACATGGATATGCCTACATTGATTGCACCACTGCTGTCAGTAGTACCCCTCGGTGCATTACATTCTTCTCTTATCAACCCGGTTAAATCTGCTGCTGCATACTTAGACATCGATGTTGAAAATGACCCGGAGCCTGAACAAAATCGGTTTACCCGCAGCGATCAATACAGTTTTGTGCAACAGGGAATTCCCGCCTTGCATATCAAATATGGCGATAAGATGAATGAGCCAGGAAAAAAACTTACCGAAAAAGTAAAAGTATGGCGTGCAGAATACTACCATCAGCCACAGGATGAGTTTGCCGAAGAGAATTTTGATTTTGATGCTGCAAAGAAGTATGTTCAATTATGTTTTCTAATTGGCTATCAGGTTGCTCAGGAGAAAAAGAGACCTACATGGAATGAGGGAGATTTATTTGGAAAGAAGTTTGGTAAGCAGTAGACCTAGCTATACGAGGAAGAATGGGAAGAATAGAAAAGCTAACGGAGGATAATAAGCAAATATTTGTTATTGATTACTCTGACTGCAAAGAAGCAGAAATGATTGCTTTGGTGCTTGAGCTTAAAAAGCAAATGCTTAGTACCAATAGACCTGTCATGATCCTCTCTATCTTTAGTGCTAAAAGTTATGCAACTCCAAAATTCATGCGTGAGGCAGAATCTTCAACGCGCGAGGTTATTCATCTCATCGAAAAGAGCGCCATGGTAGGCCTGAGTAAAACAAAAAAAATGATTCTGAAGGGTTTTAATTTTCTCCTCAAGAGAAATTTTAAAGCTTTTGATACGAAAGAAGAGGCGATGGTGTATCTCTTAGATGTAAATACTAGTGATAAGAATGGTCATTGAGATTTAATTTAAAATTTAACTATGTCAATTCTTTCCAATAAATGGAGCTCTTTTGCGCTGCGGATACCTATCAAGTCTGAGCCGCAGCGTATTTATGATGCATGGGCAACACAAGCAGGATTAGAAAGCTGGTTTTTGCGTAAAGCAGAATTTACAAAGCCAGATGGTGCAATACGTGATAGAAATTCTCGCGTACAAAATGGAGATACCTACCAATGGCTTTGGTTCGGTTACACGGATGATATTGTTGAAAGAAGAGAAATTCTGGAAGCCAACGACCACAATTTGCTCCGTTTTATTTTTTCAGGAGGTTGTACAGTGACCGTGATTGTTAAACGCGAACTGGGAGAAACGCTCGTTGAACTCAAGCAAGAAAATATTCCATTGGATGAAGACCCTAAAATGAATTTATGTTTGGGCTGTTCGAACGGCTGGACTTTTTACATGGCCAACCTAAAATCAATCATGGAGGGAGGGATTGATCTTCGAAATAAGAATGAGCAACTTTCCAGTGTGATTAATGCTTAAAAAATTTGTGTCACTAGTCATTAGTCACTTCGGCCTAATGACCAATGACTATTGACTAAGCATTAAGCCAATTCCCTCAGATCCACAGGCACCACACGTGAAATACCTTTCTCCACCATGGTAATACCATAGATCACGTCTGTGGTGGTCATCGTACGTTTGTTGTGCGTCACAATAACAAACTGCGAGTCCTTGCTGAAGCTACGAATGATGGTATTGAATTTATCAATGTTCGCGTCATCAAGCGGTGCATCTACTTCATCAAAAATACAGAAGGGTGCAGGCTTCAATAGATACATAGAAAAGAGTAGAGCAGTAGCCGTTAATGTTTTCTCTCCTCCTGAAAGTTGGTTGATGGTCAGCGGACGTTTGCCTTTTGGTTTGGCGATGATATCAATTTCTGATTCCAACGGATTAGTTGGATCAGCGAGTTTCAAATCACACTCATCACCTTCAGTAAACAACGAACGGAAGACGCTGATGAAGTGACCTTTAATTTTATTGAAAGCTTCCATGAAAGTTTCGCTGGCAACACCTTCAATTTCGCTAATTGTGCTCAACAACGATTCTTTCGCTTTTATCAAATCATCCTTTTGGGCAATGATGAAATCGTTGCGCTCCTTGATCTCCGTGTATGCTTCCATTGCCATGGGGTTAATCGGACCCATGTTGTCAAGCTTTTCTCGCATCTTCACTACTTCGTTGCGTATTTTATCCTCGTCTGCTATTGCAAGTTCTTCTGCTTCTTCCTGAGTTGCATGTCCCACGGCAGAATCCAGATCAATATTAAACTCAACTGATAATCGTTCTTTCACAGAATTCAACTGAAGTTTACTTTCATTCAATGAATTTTGAAGCTCCATTAAAATGCTGTCAATATTCTGACGTGCATGCTGAACTTCGCGGAGTTCTTTCTCGATGTGATCAATGTTTCCGCGTGCTTCGTAATACTCTTTTTCAGCTTCGCTTAAACCTTTTTCCATCTCCTCCTTCTCAGCGTACATACCAATCAACTCGGTATCGTTGCTTTGCGTGGTTTCAATGATCGTTTTAACTTCTTCTTCATTTTTCTTCAGCTCATCCACATTCAACTCGATTCGCTGCGTACTTTGCGCCATGGATTCCTGCTTGAACCGAATCTCCTGATCCGTGCTTTTTACGCGGTTCTCCTGTTGATGGAAGAAAATGTTCTGCTCGTTGAATGCTGCGGATTTTTGTCCAAGCAAATCAGTTTGAGCAGCAAGTTTATCGGTGAGTTCGCTAAGTTTTGTCTCTTGTTCCAATAAAGCATGGTGTAATTCCAGTGCTTTTGGTTTGAGATCGTCCAACTCCTTTAGCAAGCTTTCAATCTTTTCAAGGATATCTTCTCTGCGCAAATCAGCATTGCTGAGCATGCTGGAAAACTGCTCGCGTTTCGTGCGTACCGAAACGTATTCTTCGTTTACCTGGCGGAGTGAGTTCTGTAACTCATCAACCTGGTGGCGCATCTTGTTTGATTTTAATTTTTCCAGATCGGATTGCCGCTGCACCAAACTGATACGGATTTCGTCCAGCTTAGTAGTAAGTTCCTTAATTTCTCTGGCAAGTTTCTCCAGGTTTTTTGCGCGGCCAATTTTCTTCCCTTCAAAGAGACCTACAGATCCTCCTGAAATACTGAACCTTTTCTTCGTCAGCTTTCCGCTCTTAGTAATAAACGTGTTGTCGTCATCGGTTGGAATATTCCGGATGTCTCCTTCGTATACATAAACTCTGTCAAGAATAAATGACATCAGCTTGCGATACTTCGGATCAAACTCGATGATTTGCGTGGCCGGGAAGGCATTATCGTAAATGCGCGTAGGAGTAGAGTCAAATTTTTCGAATGTATCGAGAATAAAGAAGTGCGCTTTCCCTTTCGATGCATCACTTAAAATATTAATGGCTTCGAATGCTTCGGCTTCATGCTCAACAATGTAGTAGTTGAGGTACTGCTCTAAATAATTTTCAATGGCTACCCGGTATTCTTCTGAACACGTGAGAATATCGGATAGGAGGGGAGCATTTTTTGCGATTTTCTTTTTTAAGAATTTGATAGCCTCCGGAAATCCCTCCAAATTCTCAACCAGCGATTTGGTCAGGTTGTACTCATTCTGACGTGCATCCAATTTACGGTTGGTGGCATTCATTTCTTCTCGAATCATGTCGATGGTCTTCTCCATCTCTGTGATCCGCCCCTCCACATCGTCTTCTTCTTTTTTAAGTACACTTAATGCATCATTCTTCTCATTGATCTCAGTCTGAAGTTCAACCAACTTATTTTCAAACTCTACCAAACTAGCGCTTTGTTGGTTGCTGTCCGTGGCGGTTCGATCCAATTCCTGTTTGAATGAAGAAACCTGAATTTCTCTGATTTCAACTCCTTTGTTTGTCTGAAAACTTTCCTCCTGCTTCTCTCTTTGGATATGACGCAAGGCGTCCACCTCGTGTTGGAGATCGGATGTAATAATCTTTTGTTCTTCGTACTCTGTTTTTAGGTGATCAAGTTTCTCAGATATTTCCTGGAAGATTTGTTGAGCCGACTCTCGCTCTGACTCTAAACTTTGAATACTGAAGCGAGCGCGTTCATTGCTCTTTTTATCCTGATCAAGTTGATCGCGAAGATTGGCAGCGCGATCGTTCAGATATTTTAAGCGTTCATTCTTAATCTGCTTCTCACTTTCGTAATGGCGGATTTTCGATACAAACTCATTGATTGATTTCTGTCTGGTAGAAAGTGTCTTTTCTTTAAGAATTAACTCAGCTTTTGATTTTTCTATATGTGCTTCTTTGTCGGCAATTTCGGCAGTGAGTGCGATTTTGCGGTCATTCTCCTGTTGTACTTGTTGATTGATGCTGTGAAACTTTTCATTTTGTTTATTCACCACCACTTTCGCAAGCCCAATACTTCTCTCTTTATATTCTTCCTTAATCTTATAATAATTCTCTGTTTGCTTAGCCTGTTTCTCGAGGCTCTTCATATTTTTTTCGATCTCGAATAATAAGTCTTCAACACGTTCCAGATCCGTATCGGTATCTTCCAGTTTTTTTAGTGTTTCTTTCTTACGCTTTTTAAACTTTGAAATGCCCGCAGCCTCTTCAAACAACATTCTTCGTGAATTGTCTTTGTCATTCAACAAATCATCGACCATCCCCAACTCAATAATGGCGTAGCTGTTCGAAGCAATGCCTGTATCCATAAACAGGTTGGTGATATCTTTTAAGCGACAGATTACTCCATTTAACAAGTACTCACTTTCACCCGAACGGTATAGCCTGCGGGTGATCGTAATTTGAGAATATTCAGTTGGGAGGATATTTTTTGTATTATTAATCGTGAGCGATACTTCGGCCAATTGCAGCGCAGAGCGGCCACTGGTGCCATTGAAGATCACATTCTCCATCTTTTCAGAACGTAACGCACTGGTCTTTTGCTCTCCTAATACCCAGCGAATAGCGTCCACAATGTTTGATTTTCCGCAACCATTCGGTCCAACAATTCCAGTTATTCCTTCATCAAAATTGATCGTGATTTTATCGGCAAAACTCTTAAATCCTTTGATCTCCAACTTCGCTAGTTGCATGAACTGATGTCGATTTTAGTGGTTCTTAAAAATGTAAAGTCGGCAAAGATAAACTTCTGATTCTACCAATTCAAAATAAAATTGTGCCCTTCAAGAAAGCATGAAATGAGCTCGTTTAAAAGGATTAGCGTTTTTTTATCTATTTTTGATCATGGACGAAAAGATTCTGATATACATCATCATAGGGATCATCTACTTTCTCTTTAACAGGTTGAAGAAGAAGAACCCCGAAGCTGAGCAGGACAGGGAGGGACCTGCCGATCAGTCATCCGATTATGACAGGCCAAAGCCAGTATCTTTTGAAGATCTGTTACGTGAGATTACGGAAGGAAAACAACCTAAACCTGTACAGCCTTTTACAGAACGGAAGCCTGAGTATAGACGCCCCGAGCCTCCGCCAGCGTATGTCGATTATGATGATGAAATAGAGGATGAAGAAAAGAGCCTTGAAAAGGTGACTTTTGATCAGGAAAGAACCAACGAAATATACGAGAATGCTAAAAAACAGGCTTTTAACAGGCCGTCTTTGGAAGAATCATTAAAACTTGCTGATGTTAACACCACCTTTGGAAAATTCAAGGAATTCGAGATTAAAGATGAACGGAATATTTTAACGGAATACACAAAAGACTTACGTGACCCAAAGGGCTTTAAAAAGGCGCTAATCCTGAGCGAAGTCCTGAATCGCAAGCATTTTTAGACTGGAAAGTGATTTTTTGATATAAATATTACCTGTATAGGTATACTAACTTTTTGGAGGCAGAACTTTTTTGAGAGAAGAACAATAACGCTGATCTTTACAGAATGACTTTGTGACTGAATTTAGGGTTACTATAATTTTTTGAGAGTATTAATTTTTGTATATTTTTGTTAAAGTGTATTCTTATGTTATGAGTAATAAACCACTATTAATCAGACTATTATATTTTACATTGATTTTCAATCTTGGTTATTCTATTCAGGGCCTTGGTCAAGCGACACCAGATTGCCCCGAAATTAGAATTGAAGTACAGGTTACAAACACTTCCGATAACCAGAATAATGGAATGATTGAGCTGAAAGGTGATGATAACCAGAAATACAAAGTCTTTTTACTCTCAGGTGATGGAAAAAACTCCTTAGAAGCATCGGATAAAG
Organism: Cyclobacteriaceae bacterium; assembly: GCA_031400675.1. Lineage (GTDB taxonomy): Bacteria > Bacteroidota > Bacteroidia > Cytophagales > Cyclobacteriaceae > UBA2336. The sequence goes on along the minus strand of JANNQJ010000055.1, from coordinate 6,298 downwards.
AATTGGAAAACCTAAAGAAGGGAGAGTACAATCTAATTGTTCAAAATGGTAAGGGTTGCTCAAAGCTTTTTAAAATAAAGATAGGATAACGTGCGCTATAAGTTTTTTTTATCACTCTTTCTTAGTGCTGTTTTTGCTTTTTTGGCTGCAAAGTCTTTTGCTCAACCACCCAATGTTATAATCTCGGGTAATAAAGCAGCGTGTCGGGATATTACGCCACCTCCTGGTTTAGATAATGGTGAGATAACCATTTTGGTATCTCCTCCACCTGGAATACCACCCTTTACCTTGTTTATTTTTGGGCCTGACAATTACCTGAATATACCGCTAACAGGAGGTACTCCGTTCGTACTTAGCACGCTGCAACCAGGATTCTATACCGTCATTGTTCAGGATGGAGGTCCGACAGATTTTATTGGAAATTTTACAATCGGTTCAACGACTGACATCAGTGCTTCGGTTGCGGCTGGGTACCCAGTCAACAATACGGACTGCATTTCTCCCAATGGTGAGATTCTCCTGAACGTTTCAGGCGGAACAGGTACATACAATTTCAGTTGGACAACCACCAGTTCCACATCTGCTTCCGGCATTAATCCAACAGCGCTTGCAGGAGGAGACTATGACGTGGTTGTTTCAGATGCAGGATCAAATTGCTCTCAGACCATCTCCAACATCATCCTAACAGATCCATCACCTCTGGTGCAAAACGTAACTCCACTGTCTGGCACCTTGTCAGTTTGCGCAGGCAGTAATGCAGTAATCGGTCTTGACGATACGGAAATTTTTGTTCCTGTTACTTTTCCTATTCAATATGAAATATTTAATAATGGTTCTCCCACAGGCGTAATTGTTAATGGAACGGGTAGTGCAATAAGTTTGATTTTACCTTCCGGAAGTTTTGCATCGGGAGATGTTCTCACAGTTGTAGGTAATAATGGTTTGTGTACTCCTGTTCCTATGAACGGGAGCGTTACTGTAACCATTGACCCATTACCTACGGTGAACGCAGGACCCGACCAGACAATTTGCGCAGGGGGAACTGTAACGTTAGCTGGTTCGATAGGAGGTTCAGCTACGAGTGCCACCTGGAGTGGGGGTGCTGGAACATTTGTACCAAACAACACAACCTTAAATGCAGTGTACACACCAAGCGCGGCTGAAGTTACAGCCGGTACAGTAACCTTAACATTAACAACGAATGATCCTGCAGGCCCATGTCTTCCTGCTATCGATCAAATGATCATCACGATCAATACAATACCGACCGTAAATGCAGGGCCCGACCAAACCATTTGCGCAGGTAGTACAGTAACGTTAGCCGGTTCCATGGGAGGCGCAGCAGTAAGCGTAACCTGGAGCGGAGGCACGGGTACATTCGTACCGAACAATACAACCTTGAACGCAGTGTACACACCGAGTGCGGCAGAAGTAACAGCTGGCACAGTGACATTGACCTTAACGACAAACGATCCTGCAGGTCCCTGCGTTCCTGCAGTTGATCAGATGATCATCACCATCAACCCAGCCGCTACCGTAAACGCTGGACCTGATCAAACGATTTGTGCAGGCGGCACTGTAACGTTAGCGGGTTCCAGGGGAGGTTCGGCTACAATTGCCACGTGGAGTGGAGGAGCGGGAACATTTGTACCAAACAACACAACGTTAAATGCAGTGTACACACCGAGTGCGGCTGAAGTAACAGCCGGTACAGTAACATTGACGTTGACATCCAATGATCCTATTGGCCCATGTCCTTTGGTTTTCGATCAGATGATCATCACGATTAACTCAATACCTACGGTGAATGCAGGACCTGACCAAACAATTTGTGCCGGCAGTACAGTAGTATTAGCAGGTTCAATAGGGGGTTCAGCAACCATTGGAACGTGGAGCGGAGGCACGGGTACATTCGTACCGAACAATACAACATTGAACGCAGTGTACACACCGAGTGCCGCAGAAGTAACAGCGGGCACGGTAACATTGACCTTAACAACGAATGATCCTGCAGGTCCCTGCGTTCCTGCAGTTGATCAGATGATCATTACCATCAATCCAGCGGCCACCGTGAACGCAGGACCTGATCAAGCAATTTGTGCGGGCAGTACTGTAACGTTAGCAGGCACGATGGGGGGTTCAGCAACCCTTGGAACATGGAGCGGAGGTGCTGGAACATTTGCACCAAACAACACAACCTTAAATGCGGTGTACACACCGAGTGCGGCTGAAGTAATCGCGGGTACGGTGACATTAACGTTGACAACCAATGATCCAGTAGGTCCTTGTCCTTTTGTTACCGATCAAATGATCATCACCATTAATGCAGTGGCAACTGTGAATGCGGGCCCTGACCAAACGATTTGTGCAGGCAGCACCGTAACCTTAGCAGGCACGATGGGCGGTTCTGCGGTTAGCGCAACATGGAGCGGAGGTACAGGAACGTTCGTACCTAACAACACAACCTTAAATGCAGTCTACACACCGAGCGCTGCAGAAGTAACAGCGGGCACAGTGACATTAACATTGACCACCGATGACCCTGTAGGTCCTTGTACAGCAGCAGTTGATCAGATGATCATCACCATCAACCCAGCAGCCACCGTGAATGCTGGACCTGATCAAGCAATTTGTGCGGGCAGTACTGTAACGTTAGCTGGTTCGCTGGGCGGCTCTGCTACCATCGCAACATGGAGCGGAGGTACCGGAACGTTCGCACCAAACAACACAACATTAAATGCAGTCTACACACCAAGTGCAGCAGAAGTAACGGCTGGCACAGTAACGCTGACATTGACTACAGACGATCCTGCCGGTCCTTGTCCGCTGGCTACTGATCAATTAGTCATCACCATCGATGCGGTGGCAACTGTGAATGCTGGTTCTGACCAAACAATCTGCGCGAGCAGTACAGCTACCTTAGCAGGTTCGATGGGCGGCTCAGCCACCAGCGCAACTTGGACTGGAGGTGCGGGAACATTTGCACCCAACAATACAACCTTAAATGCAGTCTACACACCAAGTGCAGCTGAAGTATCTGCCGGCACCGTAACATTAACATTAACGACCAACGATCCTGCAGGTTCATGTACTGCAGCTGTGGATCAGATGGTCATCACCATTCAGACTGCCGTAAGCGGTGACTTGAGTGGAAATACCTCTATCTGTATTGGTCAAAGTGCTTCTCTGACGATAACATTTACCGGAATTGGTCCGACCTGGGATTTTACATATAGCGATGGTTCCACAACGTTTAATGGTACCGCTGGCACAAGTCCTTTCAATGTTTCAGTTAGCCCTTTAATAACAACCAACTACACACTTGTTTCTGTCACGGATGCAACATGTGGTGCGGGTACAGTAAGCGGTGGTGCTACAGTAATAGTAAACCCAATACCCGGCAACCCGGCAACCTTTGGAGTTGAAACGTGGCTTGGATATGTCTATGACGACAGTGCAACTCCTGCTCCGCCCAACACCAATATTAATTTCATCGGAACCAAGTACAGAGGCTTTATCGATGAGAATGACATTGATAACATGAGTGCTTCCTCCACATACAATGTAGCTACTGATGTTTTTGATTTGAATCTGGGAGTAAGTCCGATTAATGGACCGAATGTTTGCGGCTCGTACCTGGACGATTTTAGTGTACGCTACCGGATGCGAAAAACATTTGCGGCAGGCACATACACTTTTTCCGTAGGTGCTGATGATGGTGTTCGCCTCTTCATCGATGGTGTAAACGTGATTACGGATCTTACATCCTTCGATTTGCACTCGTATACGGTTTATACCACTGATCCCATTTGTATTTCTGCGGGACTACACGACCTGGTAATTGAATATTATGAGCGTGGTACAAATGCACGCGTGAGTTTTGATTATGCACTCGTTTCTGCACCCACGGTTGTCTCTCCTGTGGATGTTTGCGTTAACACAGCAACACCCACATTAGGTGCATCGTCCCTTGATCCGTTTGTTCTCGACTTTAACTGGTATACCGATGCTGCTCTGGCAAATCTTGTTTTTACAGGCGCAAACTATACTCCTGCATCAACAGAATTAGACATGACAGTTGCCGCTACCACCGACTTTTTTGTGACGGCAGTTTATGCTGGTGGTTGTGAGAGCCCTTCCAGTGCGATAATCGTAAATGTGGTGAGCTCGGCTTCATTAACATTGCCTCCGACATTCATATGTGAAACAGGAGGTATTGTTGACCTCACAACAATAGCCAGTGCCTCACCATCAGGAGGAGTCTTTGTATTTACAGGTCACCCCAACATATCGGGAAACAATTTTGATCCCCTTGGTCTTTCAGGTTTAGTATCCATTACCGTTGATTATTCTGTTGGCGGCTGTTCAGCTCCAACAGGAACATTAGATCTTACCATTACAAACTCGGCATCCATTACTGTTCCGGTTGCAGCCGTGCAAGCATGCGAAACCGGTGGTACGATCGATCTCACAACGCTGGTGTCAGGAGCTCCAACAGGAGGCGTGTTTGTGTTCTCTGGACCTCAGGTTACTGGAAATATTTTTGATCCATCCGGTTTGTCCGGATTACAAACTATCCTGGTTGATTATAATGCGGGTGGATGTGTAGCTCCTCAGGCACAATTTGATATTGATGTATCTTCAACGGCTGCTCTTACCATAACCAATAGTAATGTTTGTCAAGATGCAGGAATCGTAAGCTTGTTGACTTTTGTTTCGGCAACACCAAGTGGCGGAGTATTCTCATTCACAGGAACGGGAGTAACAGGTAGTAATTTTGACCCATCAGGTCTTACAGGGCCGATTGCTATTGCTGTTACCTATACCGGTGTATGCAGTGCTTCAGGCACATTAACATTAACGGTTCTTGATCCTTCCGATCCTTTGTGTGGCGGTGGTGTGAATTGTAACGTATTTACCGTTACCATTAGTGATACAAGACCTTCATGCGTATCGCAGGATGATGGCATCATTACCATTAACGTAAGTGGAGGAGTTCCTAATTACGTTGTAACCTTAACAGCGCCTGGTTTTACACAGGCATTGCCTGGCCCATCGGGTAGTTTTGTCTTTAGCAATTTATCTCCTGATAATTATCAGTACACCATTCAGGACAATGCAGGGAATACGTGCACGTTGCCTCACAGCTTACCAATTCAAACCAATGTTGATGCAGGTGCTTCAGGCTTTGTTGATGCTACTTGTTTCGGAGAACCAACAGGTCAGGCATTGCTGACGGTTAATTCCGGAGGAACGGCACCTTTCGAATATTCGCTGGACGGTTTGGTGTGGGTAAACTTTACGTCACCACATCTGATAACCAATTTACCCCCGAATGGGTCATACTCTATATTGGTTCGTGATGATGCATCTGATCTATGCCCTGATCAGGTTAGTGTCACGATTAATGCGGTTAACCTCGAAATAACACAGGCATTCTTTGTTCAGCCGGCAACCTGTAACAACAATGATGGCAAGATTATCCTGACAGGACTTCCAGCTGGCGGAGGTGGCGGACCGTATTCCTATTTGGTCGATGGAGTACCATCTGTTCCCGTGGCAAGTGAAATACCAAACTTAACTTCCGGAGCTCATGTGTTCTCTGTGGTAGATGGTAGTTCAGGATGTCAACAAGACTTTAATATCACGATTACCTTCCCTGGCTTTGTCAACACGTCACCTCCGTTTGTTACAAATCCTGATTGCACTGGCAATGGTTCAAACGGAAGTATTGTATTTGATATTCTGGATGTTGGGTCTTTTGAGTTTGCCATAAGCACGGATGCAGCCTTTATTCCAACAGCAGCCAACTTTGTTACCACAGGCGGATCAACGGTTGTTATACCTAATCTTTCAAATGGAACTTATTACGTTTGGTTGCAATCCCTTGGCTCCCAATGCCCAACCAGACTTACGCCTATAAGTGTTAACGGTGTATTTGCTGTTAGTTTTATAGGAGTAGGGATCAATGAGCTGTGTTTTGGAGATGGCGGTGAAATTGCATTAAGCAATATTCTTGGAGCGTCTGGTATTGATTACACGTTGGAGGTCAACGGAACAGTTACGAGCACGATTGATTTCGCTACCTCTGGGAACGGATTTGTCGAAACTGGATTAACACCAGGGTCATACCAGGTGAGGTTAGTTCAAGATCAAACTACTCTTAATGGTTGTGTGGTGAGTACAGCTTTTCAACCCTTCACGATTGTTGGGCCAGCCACTGCGCTTGGTTTTACTTCAGTGACAACCACACTTTCATTCCCTGACCAACCGACAGGATCCATGCAAATTGTGGTGC
>JANNQJ010000054.1:0-2766 GCA_031400675.1 Cyclobacteriaceae bacterium | reverse complement strand
ATTCAAATTGACAACACACTTAATCCAGTTGCATCGTTGAACTTATCTGGTAACTTTACCAACAATGGTATATTTAATGCAGGTACGGGCACGGTTGTTTTTACCAATGCAACAGTAGGGACTAAAACTATCAGTGGCTCGCAGCCCACTACATTTAACAATCTTACAGTTCAAGATAACACTGATGTATCGTCTAACCCCGATGTCTCAATAGCAAGTGTGGTACATATACAAGGAACATTAACCTTAAGTACGAACGCAATTGTAGATGCAGATGGTGGCGGATCGGGTGTTTTAACAATACTTTCAACTGGTGATGATCAAACCGCAGATGGCAGAATTGCTGCCTTATCCGGGACATCAATTGTGACAGGTGAATTTACAGTACAGCGATATATAAGCGGAGAAGGAAGGATTTACCGCTATCTCTCTTCTCCAGTTAAAGATGCTTCCGTTGCTGATTGGCAGGTTGATTTCCCCATTACTGGTTCATTTTCAGACCCTAATTCTGAATTTCCAATAGGCTCTGGCATTACTTCAATCTGTGGCACAGCCCTTACTCCATCTTCACCCTCTTTGTTTTTTTACAATGAGGCTACAAAGGCATATGTAGCTTATCCTTCTAGCGGGTCTGCCTCATCAAATCCTTTGCAGGTTGGAAGAGGGTATGCTGCATTTATCCGTGAGTGTACGAATCCAACTATTGTGGATGTTCGGGGTACTATGGAAGATGGCGTTAACAGTGGTAATGTTATCCTACCTGTAACGCATACTAATACGGTATCGGACTATAACAATCTTGTAGGTAATCCGTATCCTTCTCAAATTGATTGGGATCTCGTTTCGATTAATGGAAATGTTTCTCCAACAATAGCTATTCGGGATAATGGTACAGGTAGTTTCCAATACCATACACAGGGCGCAGGACCAGTTGACCTTCCGAATGGGGTTATTGCTACTGGGCAGGCTTTCTGGGTAAGAACAACCGGAGCATCACCGAATGTAACCGTCACCGAAGCATCTAAAAGCTTAACATCGGGTAATATATTTTTTAGAGAAAGAAATGGTACAGATTTGTTAGCAATTGAGTTGACGGGTTCAACGCAACCTCATGGAGATAAGACTTATATTATTCTTCACGATAGCACATTGCATGAATTCGACAAGTTTGATGCACCGAAAATGAATAATTATGTTGACAGTCCTTTTAAGGAGCTGTTTGATTTGTATACAAAGGAGGTGTCTGGGAAATCCTTAGCCTTAAATTTTTTACCTACTATACCTTGTGGTTACTCACTTCCCCTTGTTGCAAAAGATATTAAGGAAGGCTCCTACACATTCACTTTTGAGCAAAATGGAGATTTAGCTTTGTACAAGGTTACATTGACTGATATTTTTTTGAACACTTCAGTTGATGTTACCCAAAACCCTTCTTATTCCTTTACGGTAACTGCTGATGCTGCTTCAAAGGCCGAAAGTAGATTTATTTTAAGCTTTTCGGAGATTGTGTTACTTGATTTAAATGTTGACTCCCAGATAAATCTTTGTAACACCGAACCAGCCAGCGTCAAGATTTATCAATCGCAGGAGGGTATCCGATATTTTGTGCAATTTGAAAATACTATAATAAGTGATACACTTATTGGAAATGGTTCTACCCTGGAGATTCCAATAATTTCAACTGACATGGTGTTTGGTTCTAACACAATTAATTTCAAAGCGTTAAGTATATGCTCTAGTACACCTTATACGTTGCTCGAGATAACTTCAATTCTAAAAAATATACCACCAGAAATTACGGGTAATGGAAATACGCTGACATCCAATTATACTGCTGGAAATCAATGGTTTTTAAATGGAATAGAAATCGAGGGCGCAACAGATCAAAGTTGTGAGGTCAATGAATCTGGTTTGTATACAGTACTTGTTACAATAGAAAATTGCGTAAGTTCAGCTGATCTTATTTTTAATGTGACTGGTTCAGAGTTTCCAGTAACGAGCGAAGTACAAGTTTACCCCAATCCTGTTAATGATTTCGTAAATGTACTTCTGCTACATGATTTCGATAGTAAATTGATTTTAATTGATAGTTATGGAAGAAGTTTATTTAATTTAGCATTATCGGATTCAAATGAAGGCAAGTATGGCACTTTAGATACCAGAAATCTACCTTCAGGTTTTTATTATTTGAAAGTGATAAAATCCAATAAGCCTCTATTTATAAAAATAATTAAGCAGTAGCTGTGAGAATAAAAATTACCCTCTTACTTGCCGTAATCTTTGCATCAGTCGGTCAAGTTATTGCTCAACCGGCAAACCCTTCTGGTGACCCAGATGTTCCTATAACGGGAATTGAAATACTTATCGCACTGGGTGGTGCTTTGGGAATCAAGAAGTTAGTAAGTGGTAAAAAGAAGACTCTTTGAAAGAAATTGACAACGGTGATAACCGGATTAATACGAAATCTTAAAATTCTTCCCCGTTGGGTCATCATCTTGATTGACCTTTTTTTTACTTCTATCTCTATCCTGTTGGGGTACCTCCTCCGGTTTAATTTCTCAATCGCAGATTTAGTTGATAGCAATGCTCAACTTGGGGTTCTACTCTATTCGTTATGCGGCTTGATTTCAATTCTTGTGTCAGGAAGTTACAAAGGAATAATTCGTTACACCGGAATTCAGGATAGTGTACGTATTTTTTTCATGGTGGTGCTAAATCTGGCATTAATTGCCTTTGCTAATCTTCTTTACTTCTATAACGCCCGAC
>JANNQJ010000053.1:0-5590 GCA_031400675.1 Cyclobacteriaceae bacterium | reverse complement strand
GATGCATGTGATTGGGAGTAGTATCCATCTTAACCTCAATGCCGGCCTGCGCAAGTTGTTCAACATCCGATCCCATATCAAATGATTTATCATTATCTGTGATCAGTTTAATGTGTATACCTTTTTTATGGGCAGTCAGCAAACTATGGGTGATGCTGTCATCACTGATAGTAAATACACAAATATTCAATTGTTTAACAGCGGTTTCAATTTGACGGATGATCACGTTACGACAAACATCTCCAGGACTAAAGAATGCATCCGTGGTTTCAGGCGATGGTTCGAGCAACGCACTATTTGCAGCTTTTGTCCAATCCAGAATAAACTGGTAATTGGAAGAGTTTATCTTCTCGGTTGCCAATTCATAAATTCTGCTCCGCAAAAAGTTTAATTGATCCTGGCTCAGCAGCGCAGCACGAACGAGCACCTTGAATGATTTCTTCTCATCCTTCGAAAAAACCTCATCTGCTATACTACTTTCCAGGTATGCCAGTAATTCATCCATCTTCTAAGGCCCTTTTACTACCGCATTTTTCTTTAGTTTCTGATCTTCAGAGTAGATCCAAATAGAGTAAACGCCAATGGCGGTGCCAATAGGGAAAGAAAAGAGTTTGAAACATCCGACAATTACAGCGAACAGTGTAGCCCAGGATTTTCGGGTAAGCAAACCAACGCCTGCTATTAAAGTCGGTATTGAAAAAAAAAGGATGACAAAAGCAGGTACGTATTGAATGAATGCCCCAACCAATTCCACCGCTTTTTGGTCTTCCGGATCAACCTCCTGTAAGGCAAATGAAAAGATTACGGAAAGAAAGGCATTGAGCATGAGCATACCAAAAATGGTAAGCGTGCCCGATATCACGTAAAGGATTCCAAGTATTTTTTTGTGACTGTCTAGTGATTCCATAGAAAGAGAAGTTTTATGAAAGCTACTAAAAGGAGAGGGCTTAATCAATGTTCGCAATCGTAATTCGCCAGCCCGTGTTGCTTACTGGGAAGAATGGTATACTTTTGTCAAACACTTTAGCAGATAGAGTATGGCAGTTTTTAATGAACATCAAGTAAAGGAAATCAACGATCTTATTGCTGAGATCGGAAAGATCATTAAACCAACATGTGAAATTGGTGCCCAAGACAAAGCTTTACTGTCAGCCATACTGAAGACACAAACTCCTAAAAAAGCACCAACCTATTTTAAATGCAAGCGTGAGTTCTCCGATGCCATCGTTACACATTTCGTTAAAGAAAAAGGAGTCGGTAAAAGTCGGTTTCATAAAAACAATCAGGCGTACATTTTTATTGTGAAGTAGCACCCAATTATGAACATTAAATATTGGCAGATTATAAAAGACGATTCCAAAAGAACATTTGAAGTGTGTGGTCAGATCACCAATGAAAATTTCTTTACCAATAAAACGCATGCCATGCAAAAAGCCGGAATGAATGTAAGTTGTATGACACCACCGGTTACCAATAAAACCTCAAGCAAAGAGATTATTAAAATTACTGGCTACACGAAAGAAGAGGGTTTGTATGAAAGACTGTTAAGTCAGTATTCGGAAATAGTACGATCCATAGATCAATGGTGAACATTTCAAAGCCATAGGATTCCTTTAGGTGCCAATCAGTTGCACGTTCACATGCTCCCCCAAAAAAAATACTATTATTCCTTGAACTTGAAGGATAAACTAAGCTTGGTTCTGTAAGCCGTTATTTTTCCTTTTTCAATTTTAACATCTTGAGAAATGACTTCTGCGATGCGGAGGTCATCCAAAGTCTTACTCGCACGCTCTACTGCGACATTTGCAGCATGTTCCCATGATTTTTCGCTGGAGCCAATAACTTCAATTACTTTGTAAACGGCAGGCATAGTATTTAATTTTTAGTGAGCACTTAATGTAGTGAGAATGCAGGAATAATCATAGTTAAAATTGATATTCTGTTGTAGCAGCATGGGGTATGGAATGGTGAATTTCCAGATACTAAATCGTAGCTTTGTTAAGATAAATCCTCAACCTGTGAAACTCTTGTCGCTAGCTTTTTTCTTTTTGGTTTGTTGCACCACTTCCAACAAAGAGTTGTCCGTATTAGCATCAGATGATTCAACTTCCACCAACATGAGTTCAATTCAACAGACACCTTCAGGTGAGTTTAAAGGTGAGTATCTCGTGGGGGATGGTGGGTACTGGATCACCCCGGTGGAGAATGCCTGGGAGATGCGGAATGCACCACAATCGGAACCCATGTTTCTTTACTTCGATAAAATTGAAAACGATACGGTGCGTGTTTATGCGAGCAAAGATCGCTCTGTTATCTTCAAAATGTACCCGGGCCACGAGCTGGGAATGTACTACGAGAATGATGAACATTGGCCAGTAAGCAGGATGCTTGCTTCTGTTGTGGAAGAATCGGAGGATGAGGAGACAGCACGCATTATGAAACAACGCCAGGAAGAAGATGAAAAGGCGTACAGCGAATTAGATACCTATGACGGAGCGTACACATTAGTAACTGAGAGTGAAGGCGCCATAGGAAAACTTAAAATCAAGTATAAGGGCGAACGCGTATTCTCATTCGAATTGTCGTTGGATGTATCGGATGTATGCTCAGGAATTATTAAGGACGAATTTGTGATGGGTCGCACCCAGCATGGCTTCTACAATACAGACGATTGCGCACTGCATTTTAATTTGAACGGTTACAGTGCGGATAACGGGTACATCGTGGAAGTTGACCAACCGGGCATGTGCACACACTTGTCGGAGGATTGTATTTTCTCCGGAACGTATGTTACGTTGCCGAATTAGTAGGTATTGAACAGGAATAAACAGTGAAAGTGTTACTTAAAATCAGTAAATCTTATGACCAAAACGAAACTAACCATCAACAGCAACGGATCGGTTAAAATTGAAGGTGACTTTGAAATTGTAGATGGAAGCGGCAAAGCTTATGGCTTACAGGGACGGACGGTAGTCTCGTTGTGCCGATGTGGTCATTCTGCTAACAAACCTTTTTGTGATGGATCGCATAAAGGCAACCTTGAGCATGAGGCCATCGCATTTGATTTACCCCCACGTAAAGTTTAAGGATTTTTCTTCGATGCCATAGCGCTCTGCAGAAAAGGCATTGAATGCGCAGTCGTATATATCCAGCTAACAATTTCATGGTTACGCCTCAGAATAATCCACAATGTTTTTTTTGTAAAACAGCTTTAGAAACACCAGTAACAAGTGGCTGTTTTCTTGCAACTCCTGCTTTTGGAAGAATATGTCAATGTCGTGAAATGCTGTTAAGTTTATGAACTCAGTATGGGATAACTTTTTGAAGCCCATCGACCAGCCGTTGAAGATGCGTTTAGAGGAATTCCCCTCCATTACAACAATTACTCTTTTATGTCGCGTGTCTTTCACAATATTGTCATACAGCTTTTTTACCTCTTGCTTCTTACCCTCCAATACTTGAATGAATTTGCCCTCCAAATAGAGCAGCATTCCTGAGATGTTATTTTTCTTGTTGAATGATCGACATTCTTCCAATAGTTGGATAAGCTCAGCTTGCGAAAGCGGGCTTACTGAATGACTTGTATAAACCAAGTGAAACATGCAACGAATCTACTCAATAAAATCATGTAGCATCCTGTATAGACTTCGTGATAGGACACTAAACTGAAAATTGCTGAAAAAAGCATATTTTTGCGACTGCATGAAGAAAATTATTGAATCGAGAAAACTATTAGGAGTTGACAAATCTGCTGAATTAAAGGATTTGAAGACGATTTATCGAAATTTTATGAAGGATTGGCATCCGGATAAATTCCAGCATGATCAGCAGGCACAGGTAGAAGCAGAGGAAAAAAGTAAAGCCTTTATTGAAGCCTATCACTTGCTTGTAAGTGTTGCACCCGAGACACATGAGCAACAACTTGAACACTATACAGCTGTAATCAATTCTTCCCGGATTATTGATTTTCAATACAAAGGACAAACTTTGCAGTTAAACTTTACCGATGGAAGTAGCTACGAGTATTTTGGGATTCCTAAAAACGTGTATAGTAAATTCATGAATTCAAACACTCCTGATCGCTTTGCCAGAAGACATATCTATCATTCTTATATTTATAGAAAGGTGGCGAAAGCTATGGCCGCCTAGCGAATAGAACCTTATTTATCAGGCATTGCAATGGCTAGAATTAAATAAATTAATAAGCCAGTACCGAAGCAAAGGAAGCCAACCAGAAAGATAACGCGCATCACGGTAGGATCGATGTCAAAGTAATTAGCTAAACCGCTACATACGCCAAATATTTTCTTTTCACCTTTTACCAGGAGTTTTCTCATCGAGTATAAATTTTAGTTAAGTAAAAATACAAAACGTATGCTTCAATACTATATTTCCACTTTTTCAATAATTACTTCGAGCTTAAAAAATTTAGCGAATGCTTCCTTGCTCGACATGAATACTGATAGTAGGAAAGTACGGGTGACTACTTTTTTCATTGGGAGGTATCCGGTTTTATGATCAAGGTAATGAGATTTCATTGGACTTAAAAAGTAGCCTACCAATACCATGCCATTACTTCGGCTAAACAATGTATTCGCTTTGGAGTTTATTTCCTATATTAACATGATGCCATTTTCTAAACTGATTTTTAGCTACTTGCTTACCGCATTGGTTTTCTTTGCTATTGATTTACTTTGGCTTGGGGTAATTGCAAAAAATATGTACCGTAAATACCTGGGGAATTTTCTGAGTGACCAAGTAAACTGGACAGCAGCAATTATTTTCTATTTTCTCTTCATAATCGGAATATATATTTTTGCCATTCTTCCAGCTATTGAGAAGCAATCGCTCATGCGGGCAATTGTTTTGGGAGCATTGTTTGGCTTTTTTACGTATGCCACCTATGACCTCACGAACCTCGCCACACTTAAAAGCTGGCCATTGAATATTGTGTTTATTGACATTGCTTGGGGTGCAGTATTGACTGCTTTGGTGAGTGCCGCTGGTTACTCCATTGTGCGATGGATAAATTAGTTGAACTATTTCTGCCAGTTGCATTTTTATTGTGGATATATGCCTCCGGGTGGTTCATTGTTTCAGTTTGGTTAAAGCGTAATGATGTAGCGGATATTGCCTGGGGTCTAGGGTATTGCCTCGTATGCATATTTCTATTTCTGACTAAACCTGCTTCCACGGTAACCATATTTGTATTCGTATTAGTCTGGTTGTGGGGAAGTCGATTGAGTCTTTATATCTATTTCCGCAATCGGAAAAAAGCTGAAGATTTCCGGTACCAACAATGGCGTGAAGCGTGGGGTAAGACTTTCTATTGGCGATCATACCTTCAAGTTTATCTGCTGCAAGCCTTTTTTCTGCTCATCATTATCTCGCCTGTCCTCTTGTTAAGTAGCATCGATTCATCATGGTCTGTTTTTACAACGATAGGTTTTTTAGTATGGCTGATTGGCTTCTATTTTCAAGCTGTAGGAGATTATCAACTTTCGGTATTCATGAAAATCAAAAAGTCTGGTGAAATCATGCAGCAAGGATTATGGAAGTATACGCGGCATCCTAACTATTTTGGTGAGAT
>JANNQJ010000052.1:0-2401 GCA_031400675.1 Cyclobacteriaceae bacterium | reverse complement strand
GAAGGAAGACCAGATCAATTAGTTGATAGGTTCCCCGGCACTCCACAAAAGCGATTATACTAGAATATTATTCTCGGGCTTTAACGGTGCAGGAATGTTCTCCATGCCAAACATTTCTTTCAAATCAATTTCAATTGTTCGTGAGATGGCGGTTATCGGAACATCGTTGGCACTTCCTTCAAATGGGTTTTCAGTCGATTCCCCAATTTTTTCCATGGTCGTAAAGACCCACGATGAAAGTGCACCAAAGGGTATGGCTAGCCAGAAAAAATTTCCATCCAACTTGTCAAACTCTTGCAACATTCCCAGTGGCAGCAAAAAGGTAAAAATTTTAGTGAAGTATAAATTCAGTGTTGCGAACTGTCGCGGATACGGAAAGTTTTTTATTCTCTCGGAAGCCCCTTGTTGATTATAAAACTCCATCAATGTTTTTTCTAATTCAATGTGCCGGAAATCTTCGATGTATCCCTTTTCAAGTAGTTTTCTTAAATAGTCAGACTGAAGAGCAATAATCTGGGCAGCTTTATTCGATCGTGACATAACCAGTTCAAGTTCTTCAACCTCTAAATATTTTGCCAATTCTGTTTTTACGTCTCCAGTGTGTTCGGTCACCGAGAACCATTTTTCTTTGTATTCAGCATTATGTTTTTTATAGATGCCCTCCCAGGGACGTTGCTCGCGCAGGTTAAACCTCAAGGCCGTTAACCACGCAATATGGCGGCTAATAAATTTTGTTTTGATGAGGTGCAATTCATTTTCAGATAGGGGAGCAAGGGCATGTTTATTCGTCACATAATCTTTAATCATAATGCCCCAACCTCTGCTAGCGTTAAGTATCGAACCCCAAATTTTTCGTGCTTCCCACATTCGGTCATAGGAAGCATTATTTTTGAATCCAACAATGAATGCCACTGCGGTACCCAGCAGCGCAATGGGCAACCAGGGAATGGCCAGCCAAGTCCAACCCAATATTTTATAGCAAATTGTAGGAATAGAACTAATGATCAGAAGACTGAAAATATCTCTACGGGTCCAGAGGATTACTTCCTTCAATGAATAATTTTTTCCTGCGTGCATATATTCAATATTGTTTACTTGAATTAACTATTTCTTTTCGGTTTCCTTTGCTTTCACACCAAACTCTTTCATTAAGTCAGTTCCATATTTTCTTATCACTTCAATAATAGGAATTGATTTTAGACCTCTCTTCGTGATCGTGTATTCTACTTTTGGCGGAACTACAGGATATACTAATCGCGTAATAAATCCCTCAGCCTCCAAACTACGCAATACACTCGAAAGCATTTTGTGTGTAATGTGCGGCAAATCTTTTTTCAGTTCACCATAGCGAAGTGTTTTTTCACGCAAGCGCCAAAGAATGGGCATTTTCCAGGTGCCACCTATACGATCCATGGCAAACTCTACTGGATTGTAATAAACTTTCTTGTCGTAAATGAAGTCAGGCATATTTGTTTTGCTTACTTTCTAAAAGGATAGTATCATACTAAAAGGTTAATATATTGATTTATGAAACATATAAGAAGCAATTTTGGGTTATACAATCAAAAATACAAACGACTATGAGAAAAATATTTTTAGTAGTACTAACCGCAATGATTTCCCTGCCGACTCTGGCTCAGCACAATGCGGGAAACAATGGTAAAATTCTAATGATTGCATCCAACCCCTCGGTAAGCAAGCAAACAGGTTGGCCTATTGGTGCGTGGTATGCAGAAGTCGCTCACCCATACTGGGTATTTTCGGAAGAGGGTTATGCAGTCGACATAGCCAGCCCGGATGGTGGTGAAGTAAAGTTCGATGGTTACAGCGATCCCGAAGATGCCAGCAAGTATTCAGCATTCGATTATCTCTCATTGGGCTTTAAGAAAGACCCGGCTAAAATGGAGATGATGAAAAATACATTAAAGCTTTCTACTGTAAATCCTAATAATTACAAAGCCATTTTCATTTGCGGAGGCCAGGGTCCGATGTATACATTCATTGACAACGCGGAGTTGCAAAAATTCTTCGTTGATTTCTATCAAACCGGGAAGCCAACAGCAGCGATCTGTCATGGAACATGTGTATTGCTTAAGACAAAATTACCCAATGGTAAATTTTTAGTAGAAGGTAAAAAGTGGACTGGCTTTGCTTCGGCTGAAGAACAGTATGCCGATAATTATGTAGGTATGAAGATTCAACCATTCCGTATTGAAGATGAGGCGCGCAAAATGCCGAACAGTAAATTTGTGGTTGGTGCGCCATTCTCTGCCTTTGCTGTTCAGGATGGGAACCTGATTACAGGTCAACAACAAAATTCAGGTGCGGCTGCTGCCGAGTTAGTCATTGCTGAACTTGAAAAGCAACGCAAGAACTTTCAAACATATGTTCTGGTGCATGG
>JANNQJ010000051.1:0-9881 GCA_031400675.1 Cyclobacteriaceae bacterium | reverse complement strand
TTGACAATTTATTTTCATGTAAAACTAATTGGAGGGGCAAAGAAAGTGGCAATTGTGTCTGCGACTGAAGCGGGCACCATTATTAAATACGGCTTGGTGTATTTTGCTTCCAATTTCCTGTTATTTGCTAATACTAAAATGGACTATTGGTTTATAAATTATTTTTCAGGATCATACGAGTTGGGCATTTACGTACTTAGTTCAAATGTAGGATTACTCATGCTACTATTACCGAATGCCATCGGCCTGGTGCTGTCCGCCTTTAAGGCAAAATCTGAGTTAGGCGACATTGAAAGCAGAACAGCATTTCTTTGCCGTCTTACCTTTTTATTAACTTTTTCAGCAGCGTGTTTCCTCTGGATATTCGGAGAATCAATAATCGTTTTGCTCTACGGAGAAGAATTCAGGGCATCCGCAATACCTTTGAAAATTATTTTACTGGGTGTGATTCCTTTCAGTGTGTTCACAATTCTAAAAAACTATTTCGCGGGAGCCGATAATTTAAAAGCATTTTTAATGGCATCTTTTATCGGGTTCATACTCACCATTACCCTGGATATTTTGTTAATCAAACCCTATGGTATTCTGGGCGCCTCTGTTGCCACGACTACTGCTTATATAGTAAGCTCAATTTATTTAATTTTTATATTCTCAAAACGAACTTCCATTTCAATGAAAAATATTCTCCTTTTTAAACGAAATGATTTTAGCATTGTGAAGCAAGGCGTGGTTGATTTGATATCAAGAAAATGATTCGTAAGATTTTTAACTTCTTTTCGCTCTTAAGAAAAACTCCCAATGAAGAGAGTAACGTAAGTGCTTATGCCCAGGAAAGCATTATCAATTATTACAAAAGCCAACAACCGTATTTGCATGAAGCCGAAAAATCCATTATTAAAGCAATAGGAGACGAGCTTCCTAATTTTACCATGCTCGACATTGGTATAGGTACTGGCCGTACAACATTTTTTTTCTCACCAGTGGTCAAAAAATACACGGGTGTGGATTATTCTCAGGGCATGGTGGAAGCTTGCCGCTCTCAATACAAAAACTACGAGTTTGAAGTTCAAGATGTTCGAAAGCTAAAATACGCAAACGATTCATTCGATTTTGTATTTTTTAGTTTTAACGGTTTGGACAGCATTTCAGCGAGTGATCGCGTTGTGGCGCTGAATGAAATATTCCGAGTTTTAAAACCAGCAGGATTTTTTGCGGTTTCAACACATAACCTGAATGCTGCAGTTGATAAATTTAAGTTTCCGTTAAGTTTTAATCTTAAAAAATGGTATAAAGTAATTGTGCTGCGCAAAGTGAATCGAAAATTCAGGTCTTTTTCTAAAGTCGAAAATGCGATGATCTTTGATGGAACACATGGTTATGAGATAAGCAATTACTACTGCACACCTCAATACCAAAGTATAGAACTAGCCAACCATGGATTCAGCATTGTTAAGATTTTTGATATTGATGGGAAAGTGATCGATGAAAAAGGAAGTTACCATAAGAAAGATTTGTGGCTCCATTACCTATGCCGCAAGCAACAGCGTGTATGATCGTAGTTGATATAAGCAGGAAATATATTTCCTCAGCACAGGAAGTATGGTTTTATGATGGATCACCTGTTGTGGAGAAGAATAAGAATCTTTTTTATCAGTCTGCTCTCAAGCCAACAAAAAAGCATTATCGTTATCAAGAATTCAATACACTCGCTATCCCTTTGCAACAGTCAGCGGAAGAAATTTTTTCACGTGTTAACAGAACATTTAAATACCACATTCGAAAGGCTGAGAAACTTCAAGTCACATTTCGCAGGGTGAATCTTGACCCAGAAATGATTTCCACGTATTCCGATTCGTTCAGAAAATTTGCCTTAAGAAAAAAACTGTACCACTTACCAAACTGGAAAATTGACGCGTTGGTGAAATCTGGAAGTTTCATTATAACGGCAATTGAAAAAGATAATAGGATTGTTACGATGCATGCGTATGTGCACGATAACCATCGGATACGATTACTGACAAGTCATACGGTTTCGGAATCGGAGAGCGAAACTGTTATCGGCTATTGCAATAAGTTTCATCATTGGCAGGATATGCTGTATTTTAAAGATCAGGGATTTGTGTGGTATGATTTCGGAGGTGTTTCAAAGAATGAAAATGACGGCCGTAATTATTTTAAGCAATCTTTTGGAGGTGAGCCCCAGGTGTTTTATCATTTTATAACTTGCAAGGGGTTAGCCAGAATTTGGTTTGAATTGCTTAAGTTTTATGATCGATTTGCTTAAAAGTATTTATTACAGAGTCAATAAGCCCGCACTGAGGAGGGGGTATAACCTTTCATTAGGCTTTATTTTTCATACGGAGTGTATTTATAGCGCTGAAACCTTTAACTCGCTTCTTGTTTTTTGTGAAAGGTTTGAGAGAATAACAAAAAAGAGGCCCTTATGTGTAGTCATGAGTCCGCTCAATTTTAGAGTACATGCCGAAGCGAACCAAACGAAGTTCACGTTAGAAGATTTTCAAAAGAGACTTCAAGAACTTGCTGCTGTAGCCGACATTGGATTTCATGGTCATTTTTGGAGAAAAGATTCTGATTTTGAAGAAAATCGAAACCATGTCCGCCAATTTAATTATACCCAACATGACAATCAGCTAATTGAAAAACAATTTAAGGATGATTACGCCTGGCTTAAGGACTTTGATTTTGTTAAACCGTACTATGCAGCGGGGTGGTGGTTTGTTAATTCAGCCGTATTAAAAACACTTTTAAGGGAAAAGATTCAGGCCGATTTTTCTTTTTCTTTTTTGAAATGGGTATCGAATGAATGGTCAAAAGAGTTCATGAAGGAGCGGGGAATAAATTTTGGAGAACCTTTTAAAATTGAAAACGAAAAGGGTGAAACAATACAATGCATACAAACACTGATGGGATGTCCGAATACAAAACATCCTCAAGATTTTATACGAATCATGAATGGCTATCTGGATGATAATCGTCAACCTGTGGGCATGATTGCTACGCATGACTATAACCTTTTACAGGGGAATAATCTTACCTACTCTACACAACTAATTGAATATTTGGCCAGTCAAAAAAATATAACTTTTCTTTCAGCACCAGAGTTATTGAAAGAGAAAACTTCAAACAATAAGCGATTTTTATTGCAGTAAGTATGTTCTCTGTAAAAACGAAATTTTTAAATTTTTTGAGGAGAGGATTTATAAATCCACTGGGTGAATACGCACTCATTAAACTCATGAGCGTACCAAAAATGCGTCCAGTGGCCCTCAGATTTTTACCCAATCATTACCAATATGCACCTGGCTCCATCAGGCATTCAGAAGTAAATGGAATTTCATTTGAACTTGAAATTCATAACTGGAACGATTGGGAAGTATATTTTCAAGCAATCGACACTCCGATAAAAAAACTTATTGAACATTGTAAACCAGGGCAGGTAATTATGGATGTGGGGACAAACATTGGGTTTGTGGCCATGAACTTTGCGAAAAAAGTGGGGCCTACAGGAAGAGTTTTTGGATTTGAACCATTCCCGCTGACGTATGAAAAATTAACCCGAAACCTCTCTCTCAATAAGCTCGAAAATATTTCTGTGTTCCCAATTGCCCTGGGTGCGCAAAATGGCCATGGAACACCGTTGGTAATGAAGGAAAATAATCTGGGTCGGAATAAAATTATTCCGGAAGAAGGTGGGGGGCAGATTCAAATTACTACCATTGATTTATTCTGCGAAGAGCATCATATTTCAAAACTTGATTTGATAAAACTGGACGTTGAAGGTTTTGAGTTTCAGGTTTTGCAAGGAGCAGCGCAAACCATCCAAAAATTTCACCCCAAATTGTTCGTTGAAATCAGTGACCAGAATCTTCAGGAGCAGGGAACCTCTCCCCAACAAGTACTTGATTATATAAAGAGTTTTGGCTACACCTTGCGAGATGCTAAAACGGGAGTATCGATCTCAGAAAATGATTTCTCAAATTGCCATTTCGATGTGATTGGCATCGTTCATCATGAGTCGCAAGCTTAAACTGGCATTTATTATACCCAGTTTAAACATGGGAGGAGCTGAAAATCAGCTGGTGACCACTATTAATAAATTAGTTCGTTTACAAGACCAGGTTTTTTTGGTGGTTTTATCAGATCAGTTGGATTTATTGCCACTTGTTAATTTGCCAAAAGCGCAGTTATTGTTGCTCCAAGAACCTTCGCAGTCTACCCTGAACGGAAAGGGTGTCTCGCAATCCTTACAGAGTGCTCGTAAACTTACTGCATTTCTAAAACAGAATAGGATTGAATGCGTAGTCGCCAAATTACCCATGGCTCATTTTGTCGCACGGCTAAGTTTTGTAGTGGGCAAATTATCCGGTTACCCATTTCATTTGGTAAGCTATTATCATTCTATGCAAACAACGGCCAGTCCTGTCAACAGATTTGACAAGAAGATGTTCATGTGGATTAACCGTCAACTCTCCAGGCTTTCAGATGGTGGAAGCATCTGTATTTCACAGGCTGTATTGAAAGACGTAACTAACCTGGTTCATCTTCAGGCACCCATTGTTATTTACAATTTCGCTGAAGGAAATTTGACTCCCACGCGACATCAAGTAATGATTGAAAAAGAAGAGAAGTATTGGATTATCGTTCCCGGAAGAATTGAACGGGTAAAAGGTCAACTTTTCTTTATTGAATCATTAATGAATCACCTGTCGCTTGAAGTTATCTACGAATTTAATATCCGCATCTTGTTGGTGGGAGGTGGCAGCGTATGGCCGGCTATTGAATCCAAAATAGTTGAAACAGAATGGGCTGATTTGGTGAAAGCAACAGGACCTGTTTCGCATGATGATATGATTGAGTATATGCAGTTGGCAGATTTAATCGTAATCCCTTCATTATCGGAAGGACTGGGAAACACCGCAATAGAAGCGTTGATGCTGGGCAAGAAAGTTCTTTCTTCTGATTCAGGTGGGCTGACGGAAGTGATCATCGATAACAAAACCGGATACACCTTTTCTGCCGGTAATGGAAAAGAATTGGTTCATAAACTTTCCAATATTCTGGATGGAAAATGGACCATAACTTCCGAGGATCAAAGGAATTTTTACGAACAACACTTTTCTCCCGTGCGATACATTACCCAACTTCGAAACTACCTATTCTCTATTCGGTGATCCATGGCTAAAATTCTTTATTTATCATATGATGGACTCACTGACCCCCTGGGACAAGCACAGATACTTCCCTATTTGGAAGGTCTTCGTGTTAAAGGGCACCCTATCAGTATTATTAGTTTCGAGAAACGGGCGTTTGCCAAACGAATTGGGGATGTAAAAAGAATAACAGACCATGCAGGTATTGAATGGATACCCTTAACCTATCACAAACGCCCGCCCATTTTTTCAACTCTGTGGGATATACTCCATATGTATCGCTGTGCACGCCAGATGATGCAAGGTAGTGCCATTGAAATCATTCATTTTCGCAGTTACTTACCAGGCTTGGTAGCGCTTGCGCTTAAGCGTAGAAAATCCGTTCATATTATATTTGATACTCGGGGGTTTTGGATTGATGAACGCATTGAAGGAGGTATTTGGAATCCTAAGAATCCGTTTTATCGGATTATTACATTTTATTTACGCGGAAAGGAAAAGGAACTGTATCAGAAAGCTGATTCGATTGTTGTATTAACTTCTAAGGCAAAAAAACTTTTAATCTCTGGGTCTCCAGCGTCCGCAAAAGAAGAAAAAATTAAGGTTATCCCATGCTGTGTCGATCTAGAATTTTTTTCCCGTTATAAGCTTGGGGGTAATAAGCAGAGCAAATGGTTTGAAAAACTGGGCATACATGCTTCTGATAAAATAATTATTTATCACGGCAGCCTTGGCACTTGGTATATGGCAAACGAAATGTTGGATTTTTTTCTGGAGGGTACACGAAATGATCCAACTTATTTTTTTTTAGTAGTCACGCCTGATGATCCACAGATCATTTTGCAGCATGCACAGAAAATCGGTGTACCGGCCAACAGAATATCGATCTATAAGGCTACCCGCGAAGAAATACCTTCTCTGCTTAGGTTAAGTCATCTCGCGATTTTCTTCATTAAACCTGTGTTTTCAAAGTCTGCATCCTCGCCAACCAAATTAGGTGAATTAATAAGTATGGAGCTTCCGATCATCACAAACGCCCATGTTGGTGACAACGATGAATTATTAAGAGATCAGCAAAATGTATTCTTTATAGAAGATTTTTCATCCCATCATTATCAGAAAGTGCTAAATCAATTGACTGACTTTATTCCCTCCAAATACAATCCCGAACTCGCGAATTACTTTTCACTTTCCAATGGGGTGAATGCGTACCACGATCTCTATCAGACTTTGTCTAAGTAATGTACCTTTGCATCATGTGGGTTACATTTCTCATTGGGGCTGTTATTAAGTAAGTTATGGTGCGTTTTTCTTTTTTGATCGGGTTCATCAGCTTTACACTCTATGCGCAACCCCCCATAGCAGATTTTCAGGTAGCAGATAAGGCTTGCCGCAATGAGAACATAATTTTAACGAACGAATCATCAGGTGCGGTTAGCTATCAGTGGGAATTTTGCAGAGGAGGAATTGGTAATACGCCAGTCTCCATCAACTCTACCTTTCTTTCTCCTGGGAATGCACTTGAGGGCACAACCTTAATATATGATGGGACTCAATGGTATGGTTTTATTGCCAATACAAATGCAAATGGAATTTTGCGTTTGAACTTTGGTTCAGATCTGATTTCTGCACCCACCGTTTCAGATTTGGCAAATCCAGGGAATCTTCTTGACCGACCTCGGGATATCAGTATTATTCATAGTGGCACTGATTGGTATGCTTTGGTTACCAATTTTAATCCCGTCTCTGGTATTTCAAAAATAGTCCGGCTTTCATTTGGTGCATCCCTTACCAATGCTCCGGTAGCGCAAGACCTTGGTGATTTTGGAGGTAGATTAATGCAAGCCTATGCCATTGAATGGACAGCGGATCAGTCCGAATGGATTGCCATCGTGAGTGACCGTAGTCAGAGAAAACTTTTGCTCATCAATTTTCACAATTCCCCATTGAATAATCCGTCAGTCAGCACTGACTTCATTGAAGTGTTTTTACCCAATGGGGGTTTTTTGAAAGACTTTTCCATACTTCGGGATCTGTCTGGATGGCATGCAGTAGCAATTGTTGAAAACGGAAATGTTTTTAAACTGGGATTCACCAATCAGCTTTTTGAAATTCCTATCATCCATAACATTACCTCATCAGTACCCTTAACAGGGTTTCCGAATAATGTGGTATTGGTACGTGATGTGGACTGTTTTTATGCGTTGATTTTACAATTTGAAGGTGATCTATTGCGGTTGGATTTTGGTAAAAGCATGCAAAACCTCACCCCGGCCTTTCAAAATATGGGAAAGCTGGGTACGCTGGCGAATATGCAAGGGCTTGCCTTTTGTAAGGTCAATAACCAATGGGTAGGATACTCTACCTCCGTGAGCAACCAACTCAAAAGAATTTTATTTAATTCAGAATGTTCTGCAGCGCCATCTTCTTCAACTTTTCAAACGCCTGCTCTCATGTTTTCCGGCAGCAGCATGAAACCTATTTCTCTTGAGGTGGTTAATTCCTTTGGTGAAAAACGATACGTTCTTGATTCCATATTGATTAAAACGAATCCTACTGCTCACTTTACGTTTGCGCTCAATTGTGCGGGACAATCAACTTTATTTGCAGATGCTTCCACTGATGATGACGTCATTACAAATTGGCAATGGGATTTTGGAGATCCAGCCAGTGGAGCAAGCAACACCTCTACTGTAGCGAATCCGGCTCATACCTATAGCACACCCGGCTCATATCCGGTAACGTTAACCGTTACCGATGACTGTGGAGATGCTAATACCATTATTCAACCCGTTCAGGAAAATGACTTAGATGCCATTACATTAGGTATAACACCTGCTGGTCCGGTGTGTTCCTTTCAGGATATTTCCTTTTCCCCGCAAACCTCTACCGGAATAGCCTCTGTGTCTCAGGCTGAATGGTCTTTTGGTGATGGGAATGAATCCACTCAAATCCAACCCACGTATCAATATGAAACGTTTGGATTGGTTAATGTTCAACTCAATGCGGTTGTAAGTCAATGTTTTAAGTCCGCATCGATTCCCCTTGTTGTAAACGAGGGGCCTCAGGTTCAATTCAATTTTACCGGGAATTGTCAACAGGAAGTAATTCAGTTTTCAAATCAAACTGTTGGCTCGGTAACAGGTTACACTTGGGATTTTAATGATGGTCCAAATTCAACAGAAGCAGACCCAATTCATATTTTTTCTAATACTGGTGTGTATGATGTAACACTCACAGCTTCAAATCTGGCGGGATGTAACAACACGAAAACAAAATCAGTCCCGATTTATTCAAAACCACAGGTTAATTTCTTCTTATCTCCACCTCCCCTTTCGTGCAATGGAACACCATCGCAGTTTAATGATCTCACACCAAATCCGACAGATAGTAACATCGCTTCATGGTCATGGAATTTTGGGGATGCGGGTAGCAGTCAAAATACTTCAGCTTTAAGAAATCCGCAGCACACCTATGCAAACGCTGGCAGTTATGATGTATCACTCGTAGTATCAACAAATTTTTCTTGTTCGGAAACCATTCAACTTCCTGTAACGATTTCTCAATCACCGATAGCGGATTTTAATCACGAGGCTCCTTGTGAGGACGAACTTGTGAGTTTCTCGGATGTTTCAACCGGAACAATTGATTCATGGGACTGGATGATCGGAGGTACCGTCTACGCAACGCAAAATCCAGCTCATACTTTTGTTAATTCGGGAAATACGAGTGCCACACTAATCGTTAACGCAAGCAATGATTGCATAAGTTCTATTAATAAGTCCATCGTTGTGCCCGCCAAACTAAGTCCTGATTTTTCGGTTGACAGAAATTGCACGGAGCAGCAGACTTTATTTACAGATATTACCAATGCAACAGCTGATCCGGTGAGTTCGAGTACTTGGGATTTCGGTGGACTTGGAATAGCCTCTGGGGCATCAGCAAATTTTACTTTTACAAATACTGGAAATGTGAACGTTGAGATGACAATCACAACACAAACGGGATGTGTTTATCCTGTTTCAAAGATTGTTAATATTACCTCATCTCCACAGGCGAATTTTACAGCTTCACCGGAAGCAGGGGCTCCTCCTCTTGCTGTGCAGTTCACGAACACCTCCGCAGGATCGACATCTTATTTGTGGAGTTTTAATGATTCGGAAAACACCACAAATACACAGACTTCCCCCATGTTTACTTTTCAAGAGCTTGGAGAATATGAAGTAAACCTTGTTGCATACAACACGATTGGTTGTTCGGATACAAGCTATCACCCGATTCTTGTTGCACCCATTACTGGCCTTGAATATGATAGAAATTTTAATTTTAATGCGCCTTACCCAAACCCAGCCCAGAAGAACTTATTTCTAGGCTGGAATACGCAGCAACCGGACAAATTATCGGTAAATGTGTTGGATGTTTTCGGGAGGGTGATTTTAGAGTCCGGCTATTTATCAACTACCGGAAAAAATGAGGCTGTCATCCGTCTGGATGGATTGAAAGCCGGAGTGTATTTTCTGCAAATGCATTTAGGGCAGAAAAGGACAACATTCCAGATAATGGTTAGCTCTGAATAATTCCCTTTTAATTCAAAACAATCAGCTTTTAAGTTATTTTTACCAAATAATATTTGGCAACCAAACCCTCTTAATCTAATATATGAAACCTATTAAACTTGATGCAACCGATCGAAAGATTCTGGAGATGCTT
>JANNQJ010000050.1:0-14335 GCA_031400675.1 Cyclobacteriaceae bacterium | reverse complement strand
GCAGGCATTGCCTCGCAGAAAGGATCCATCAATTTTTACCACATGGGTATTTATTCCGATCCGAAATTATTGAAATGGTTCGTGAGCGAATATCCGAAACATAGCAAACAAAAACTGGATATGGGTAAAAGCTGCGTGCGCTTTAAGAAAATGGAAGAGATTCCCTATAAACTCATTGGCGAACTCATGAAAAAGATGAGCGCTAAGGAATGGATCGAGATGTATGAGAAAAATCTTGTACCGAAATCGAAGAAGAAATAAGCGTCGTTCTTCGTCCTCCGGCAAAGACACAATCCGACGAAGCAGAAAATGAAGCACAAACCGCTAACATGGTGGTGTCAAAAGCAGGCTGACGGCAATCCGGGCCAAACAAGCAGTGGGCAGCTTCAGGTGATGTCATTGGGCATTTATACTTTTATAGGCGGGCAGAATGGACCTTGTTACACGATCAATGTATGCTCGTCATCGCCAAAGTCTTGAATGTCGTTGGCAATTTTTCGAACAACAAGCCAAAAACGATCAAAAACAAATGAAACAAACCTTCTTAGCCACATATCTACTTCTGACAATTTCGGCTTTTGGACAAATGCCAAACACCTTAACCCCGGGAGATAAAGTTTATGGACTATCGAAATTTTGGCAGGAAGTGAACTACAACTTTGTGTATTTGAATAAAGTTGACAGAGCCATGTGGGATACCCGATACAAAGAACTCATCACGACCGTACAAAACACTGAAAATGATTACGAATACTATCGTGAACTGCAAAAATTCTGCGCATTGTTAAAGGATGGACATACCAATGTCTATTTTCCGAATGGCATTGAACAAATGAACACCACGTTCGGAGAGTATCGTCTTTTTCTTGAAAATATCGATGGTAAACCGATTGTCGTCAGGACTAACCTGAGCAAAAAAGATGAAATTCCTGCTGGAAGCGAAATCGTTGAGGTAAATGGCATTCCTGCTCAAACGTATATTGACGAATTTGTAGCACCCTATATTTCTTCTTCAACAGATTATGTTCTCCAGGACTTAAGTATCTCCGGACTATTCAAAGGACTTGAAGGGGAAACATATTCCGTAAAAATCAGGAGACCTGACAACAAGATCCTTGAGTTGACACTTACACACAAATTCACTGAAGAAAAAAACGTGTTTCCAGATTTTGAACCCGTGAGAGAGCTTTTAGCCTTTGAATGGATAAACAGTAAAATTGCTTATGTAGCCGTAAACTCATTTGAAAATGAAGAAATACACGCTTTGTTTATCGAAAAACTGCCAGAACTCTACAAAGCCCAGGGACTGATTATTGATTTGCGCTATAATGGTGGTGGTAGTTCAAACATTGCCACTGATATCTTAAAATACCTTACACAAGACACGGTTTTGTATGGTGCAAGAAGTGTAACAAGAGAGCATATCGCCGTCAATAAGGCATGGGGTTCCTTTATTTCAGCCAACGATACGTTGAGTGACAAGCCGGAATGGGGAATGACAAAAGAAGAAATTCTGAAATACTATTTAATGTATAGAGATAGCTACTATTATCCTTTGCCTTATGAACCTGAAATTATAAATTCAGATGCACAGCGGATCGTGGTTCCTACTGCCATCTTAATTGGGCACGGTACGGCTTCTGCTGCTGAAGATTTTTTAATTCGCGCAGACAATCAAAAGCACATGACGAAAATCGGCGAGAACACTTTTGGCAGCACAGGACAACCTTATCTGTTCGACCTGCCCGGTGGTGGTTCAGCAAGAGTTTGCACAAAAAAAGACACATATCCTGATGGCAGGGAATTTGTTGGATACGGCATAAAGCCGGACATTACAGTAAAAAGGACATTGAGTGATTATGTGAGCAAAAAAGACCCTGTATTAGATAAAGCGATAGAATATTTGATGCTCAGATTTACCAACGGGGACGACTGACACAAGAAAACCCAGGACAACATGCATCACATACCGTTTCAATCAATCGACTGGACTTCAATTGAAAAAGTTGAGCACAAAGGGGAAACCGGCATTGCCTTATGGCAAACAATTCAATTTGGTGGATTGAGAATAAGGCTACTGGAATACTCTACCGGATATCTAGCAGATCACTGGTGCCAGAAAGGACATATCGTACATTGTTTAGAAGGAGACTTTATCAGCGAATTGAATACTGGTGCGAAGCTGAAATTAAAAAAAGGCGACACCTATATTGTGTCTGACAACCTGAGCTCTCATCGCTCTGTTTCTACAAATGGAGTAAAACTTCTCATCATTGATGGAGACTTTTTGAAAAGTTCATAGATGATCATGAAATATCTGATGTGAATCTTCAGGTGTCAAAAATGATTCGATTGAAAGGAGGTGTATGGCAAAATGCAGGAAAAACGTGTATTTCCGATAAGGGCAGCCCTGCCCCCTAACCCCCTAAAGTGGGAACCGCTATGCACTTTTTATAAAAAGGGAGTGTGGGCTTCCCCTTTAGGGGACCAAGGGGCGCGGGAAGCTCTAATTATTTATCGAGCGAACTAGAACCTGCAATTTGTCATACATCTTTGAACGCAGGCGACAAAGTTCAAATGACGGTCATCCTTATTCTCTATCAATTGCTCGTAAAGTCTGCTAGAAATGACGCGATGGCCTCTTCTGTAGCGCGGAAATCTGCGACTTCATCTGAATTCGAAAATCCGTAATAAAATCCGCACTTCGCCTTGCCTTTACCTGAATGGATACTTCGGTGAATTAATTGATTGTCGAGGTCATACACTTCAAATGAAAATGCATTTTCCACTTCATTCGACTTCACTGGTAATCCAAGAATATTTGGCACAAAAAGCAACAGCGTTGAGAATACCGGAGTGAAATCTCTTTCCTGTTGATGAAGTATCCGGGTGACATTGATATAGCCGCATCTGGTCAGGCTTCCAGGATCATTCAGCGCTTTTTCCATTAAATACATAAATGACGTGTACTCCTCGCGTTTTGCGCCATACCCGACAATGTTTGTTTGATCTACAGTCGTCCATTGCCCATCCACCATCACAGATTCAGAGGTTGATGCTGTAATAGGGGTGATGTACTGAAAGGATGCCGGTTTCGGATGGATTTCATAGTAGCAGTTGAGTTGTGGACGAGACTGTTGAAAATCGAGATCGGAGATAAAGCCGGTGCGGCAGGAAGACATGATACATGTCATTGTTATCAGGAGTAACCATGCATTTTTCATCATATCAATGTTTTGATTGTTTCAACTTATTGATAAATGTAGAATTCGGCATGTTCGCCTTCGGTTAAGGATTTACTAATTAGGAATTGTTTAACCGGAGGAAACCGAAGCCAATAAAAATGAAAATGAAAATCGGTGAAACCGGTAAAACCGGTAAAACAGGTGAAGCCGGTGAAGCATCATTATCCGTTCCCCGCAACTCGTACTCCGTACCCCGTACCCCCCTTCGACTGCGCTCAGGGCAGGCTGCCCCCGTACCCCGCCATGAAGGTAAGCGAAGCGCATCCTTCATGGCCCGTACCAAAACCTTACTTTGCGCTCACAACCTGAATCTATATGATCGACCATTCGCATTGCCGCATAGACAGCGTAGCCGTACACAGCGTGGGAAATACTTCGCGTAACGAAGGCCTTCTGCTGTCCAAATCACTCCTGGACATTTCAGATACGATCGTTCGTGATCTATTGAAAACGTTCTTCCTCTGCCCTTTCGACATGCCCGAATTTCATGCCTTTACATTTACCAACGGAGATTTTGGATTGAACCCGATGTTCAATTTCGCCGGGCATATTTTTGACCATGAGGATTCTCTGCATCAACATTCGATCGATATCGCAAAGCATCTGTATGATACTTCTGTGCATCCACAAATTAAATCCGGCGATCTGTTTGTTGTGAAACTTTCCAACCTCCGCTTTAAGGATGTTATGGTGGATGCCGTTGGAATATTCAAATCTGAAAACCGTCAGTCATTTCTTAAGCTTGACACTCGCGATCGCGTGTTTTCTATCCGATCTGATGAAGGCATCAATATCGACAAGCTGGATAAAGGCTGTCTCATCCTTGACATAGATCAAGACACGGGTTATAAAGTCTGTGCCATTGATAAATCGAACAGGTCAACAGAAGCTCAATACTGGAAGGATGATTTTCTAAATCTCAAGCCATGTGTTGACGACTATTATCACACCAGGGTGTATATGAATCTCACCAAAACCTTTGTGACTGATCAACTCGCCGAAGACTTTGATGTAAGCAAAGCTGATCAAATAGACCTCCTGAATCGCTCCGTCAACTTTTTCAAGTCACGTGAGACATTCGACCAGCATGAATTTGAAGATGAAGTACTTCAGGAAACCAAAGTCATCAATTCTTATCGTAACTACCAGGATAAGTATAGACAAGATCACGACATCGATGCCACGGACAGCTTTGATATCTCAGCACTCGCAGTGAAAAAGCAGGCACGCGTCTTCAAAAGCGTACTTAAGCTGGACAAGAATTTTCACATCTATATTCACGGGGATCGAAACCTGATTGAGCAGGGCATGGAAAGTGATGGAAGGAAGTTCTATAAGATTTACTTTCAGCAGGAAGCATGAAAAAAGCTACAGGGTAGATAGCCAGTGACTGATAAATTCACCACCACATGGAAACCATTATCCATCATCGTATTTCGGACTTATACAGGACTCTCGGATTACACTTTGAGAAAGAAATCGATTTTACAATTCTGAGTATCCCTGATATCCATCCTCAAATTCCCTTCAAATCGCCCAATTTAAGGGCTGACTACTTCTCTTTCATTCTAACACTAGACGGCGCAGGGGTTTATTATCTCGATGATCACAATTTCCCTTTCGACTCCAGAACCATCTATTTTACGAATCCGGGACATCTTAAATCTTATGAATTACATGAATCAAAAGATGCATTTATCATCACTTTAAACGAAAACTTTCTGCGGGAAAACGTCCATTCTGAAATTTTCGAAGAATTTCCTTTCCTGTTGGCTGAAATCGTCCCTCCTCAAAAACTGTCTCAGGATGATTTTGAAGAATTTACATTCTTTTATAAGCAAATGTTCAGTGAATTCAACAAGGATTCCAAATACAAAAACCAAATTCTGGGAAATTGTTTTCTGATTTTACTTTTAAAATTCAAAGAGAAATTTTGGTCGAACTACAATCCGATAGAGGAAGGAAACCGGAATTCCCAAATTGTAAAATCATTTAAGCAACTCCTTGAAAAAGAGTTCAAAAACAGCGTTTCCGGTAACATGACGAGTAGAAGGCCACAGGTTCAGGATTTTGCAAATGCGCTCCATCTCCACCCCAATTATTTGAACTCCGTCATCCGGTCAAAAACAGGAAAAACGATCAACGAGTGGATAACCAACAGGACCCTTGCCGCAGCCAAATCCTTACTGCGAAACCCTTCATTAAGCTCCAAAGAAATCGCGTATCAATTAGGCTTTAGCGAACCGACCCACTTCAATCGGTTTTTCAGGAACCACGTTAACACAACTCCCAGTGAATTCAGAAAGAGCCTTGCTTCTGAGAAATAGACCATGTATTCTTTGAAATCGGTCATTCCATCGTCCTCATATCCATTGACTTTTGTATCAGAAACTTAAAACTGATACAATGAATCATAGAACAATTCTGGGACACAGCAGCCTCAGCATTCATCGCATTGGCCTTGGCTGTATGGGCATGTCAGAGTTTTATGGATCCTTTAATGAGGCAGAATCCATAAACACGTTGCATAAAGCCATTGACCTGGGTGTCAATTTTTTCGACACAGCGGATATGTATGGCAGTGGAGCAAATGAGCGACTCTTAGGAAAAGCCTTCAACGGGCGTTGGAATGACATCGTCTTGGCAACCAAATTTGCCGTGATGCGGGGGACCAATGGAGAATTTCTCGGTCTGAACGGAAAGCCGGAATATATTCGAAAGGCTTGCGATCAAAGTCTTGAGAGATTGGGTGTTGAGGCCATTGATTTGTATTACATGCATCGGAGAGATCCCAAAGTGGAGATTGAAGAAAGTGTTGGTGCAATGGCTGACCTGGTCGGGCAGGGAAAAGTGAAATACCTGGGCCTTTCTGAAGTTGATTCTGACACTCTTCGTCGTGCTCATGCGGTTCATCCAATTACGGCACTTCAAACAGAATATTCGTTATGGAGTCGGGAACCAGAGCAGAAGCTTTTTGATGTTTGCAAGGAGCTCGGAATCACATTCGTTGCATACAGCCCTCTGGGACGAGGGTTCCTGACCGGAGCGATTAAAAGCCGCGCTGATTTCGAAGAAGGTGATTTTCGTCTTTGGAATCCGCGCTTTACGAATGAAGCCATTCAGGAGAATTTTAAGTTTGTTGCGGTTGTCGAGCGTATTGCACAACGCAAAGGAGTATCAAAAGCACAGGTTGCCCTTGCCTGGGTGTTGAGCCAAAACATTGAAATAACAACGATTCCGGGCACCAGAAACATCCATCGCCTCGAAGATAATTTAGGTGCATTGAATGTGGAATTGACTGAAGAAGATCTGGCTACCATTGAAAAATATCTGCCCTCGGAAACTGTAGGGGAAAGGTATTGATAGAGCTCATCTAAACAGATTCACCCCGAAGAATATAAAAGTACCTATCGCCAATCACCACCCGGAAAAACATGGGTTGTCTCCGGGCTTGGCATTCCGTTTCTCAGTCGAAGGCCTGGTTATTCGAGTTCTTTGAAAAGGAAAGAGGAAATCTGTAACTTCGGGCGTTCAAATTGCCTCAGGCCTCAACCGGTACCCGTTAGAGGTCAGTTGCAACGAGCTACAATTGCGACACAAGTACTTTAAAGACAATTTAGATGGGATATACCTTGAAAATCACATATTTCAAAAAAATCATTTCTTCACTTGTAAATTAAATTAAAAAATGTTCAAAAATTTTACAACAGCGGACAAACTTTTAATTGTTGCTGCATTCCTTTCGTTGATATTTTCCGAGATACTTTATTTTCAAGGAGCCAAAGAGGATGGTATTTTCATTGGACTTTGGGTTCCTTCCATATTAGCGTTTGGAATTTATCTTAAACTCATTAATAAGTCAACCAAATGATTGAATATATACCCTATTTCGCAGGATTGATAACTCTCCTTTTTGGCTTGGGTTTTACCTTGTTAATTTCTGAGCCAAACAAAAAAAATAAATAACGACTCTCATAAGATGAACAAATAACATTCTGCCAAATCAAGAAATCCTAACCCTAATGCAATAGTGATTTTCACACGTTATCTGAGTCCAAAATAGATTTAGGGAACCTCTACAAACTCGTTGAAGTGTGAGTTCACCCTTTTATAGGCGGGGGTAAAAGTTGATAATCATGAGGTTTTAGAGGTTCCTTTAACGGTGTCTCTTCATCTTTCGCATCAAACAGAAGTCATCGGCTTGACAACGCGACGAGGTAACTAAACAATCTCCTGTATTGCTTGTTCCAATCCGAAATAGCGAAAAGATAAAATGCAGCAGTATTTAATCATCGGTGCTTCCAGCGGCATTGGTAAAGAATTGGCCAAGCAACTTGCCGAATCCGGCCATCAAGTGATAGCAACCTACAATAAAAATAAACCCACAGCCGAAAACCCTAATATCCGCTTTCATCAATTGGATGTCCTGGACGACACCATCTCTTTAGATTTTCTACCAGATGCCTTGGCAGGATTTGTTTACTGCCCGGGCAGCATCAACCTCAGGCCTTTTGAAAGAATGAAACCTGCGGATTTCAAATCAGATTATCAGCTGCAGGTGATTGGAGCCATCAAACTTCTGCAACTCGTCTTACCACGTTTAAAGAAATCTGGAATTGCTTCCATTGTGTTATTTTCCACAGCTGCGATAAAAATCGGATTACCGTTTCATACGCAGGTCGCGGCTTCCAAAGGAGCAATTGAAGGGTTAACCAAAGCACTGGCAGCCGAATATGCGCCGACGATTAGAGTTAACTGCATTGCACCTTCTTTAACCGACACTCCTTTAGCAGCTTCCTTATTAAATACCGATCAGAAAAAGGAGGCCAATGCATTGCGGCACCCTCTAAAAAGGATCGGCACCACTGAAGATATCGCAAACATGGCAGCATTCTTAATTTCTGAAAAAGCCAGTTGGATCACAGGACAGATTTTGCATGTGGACGGAGGGATATCTTCCTTAAAAGTCTAAACAACCAAATTGAGTATACTCCGAAAAGTGCCCTATTACCCCCTGACCCCCTAAAGGTGGGACCGCCGCCCGCATAAAACATTGGAATTCAATGCGCGTGGACTTCCCCTTTAGGGGATCGAGGGGTGCGGGTGAGCAAAAATGATTTTTCGGAGTAAATAACCAAATTCTTCCTTTAAATACATGACCGGTACGTTTTTATCAGCAAGCTGGGAAAATCTGGTTATGGCAAATTATGCCGTAGATCCGGAGCTACTTATCCCTTATATGCCCAATGGTGTTGAACTGGATTATCATAAAGAAAAAGCGTACGTGAGCCTTGTTGGTTTTATGTTTAAACAAACAAGCCTGTTCAATATTCCAGTCCCATTTCTCGGCACATTTGAAGAAATCAATCTGCGCTTTTATGTAAAGAGAGTCGAAGGAGATACGATAAAAAGAGGTGTTGTTTTTATAAACGAAACCGTGCCGTATAGCTTAGTAGCATGGCTTGCCAATACATTATACAAAGAACACTACATCGCTATCCCAACAAAACATGAAATAGAAATTACAAACCTTTCAAAAAGCATCAGGTATCAATGGAACATAAATAAAGCATGGAATCACATCGCTGTACATACTGAAAAAGAAGATGAGCACATGGTACCAGGCAGTATAGAAGAGTTTATTTTTGAACATTACTACGGATATACCAAAATCAATAACCTGCTTTCACAAGAATATAAGGTGAATCATCCAAGGTGGTTTGTGAATAAGGTTGTAGACTATTCTATTCATTGTGATTTTAAATCGATGTATGGCAAAGATTTTGCTTTCTTACGCGATCTTCAACCGGACTCTGTTACCGTTGCCGAAGGCTCACCGGTAACCGTTAACTGGAAACGTACTGCATTCTGATTATAGATGATGATGGAGCAAAAAGATATTGACAGGATCATTGAAATGGCTTGGGAGGACAGAACTCCATTTGAGGCCATTAAAATGCAATTTGACTTCTCAGAGTCAGATGTCATTGCACTAATGCGAAGAGCGCTAAAACGCAGCAGTTTCAACTTGTGGAGAAAGAGAGTGAATAGCGGGATCAGTCAAAAGCATTCAAAAAAAAGAAATCCTGATATCGTCCGTTTTAATAGCAGGCAGCAAAAAACGATTTCCATGAATAAAATCAGCAAGCGTTAGGTGAATTCTGTAAACGATGCTTTTTTGTAAGTCATTTAAAAACACATCGTGAAGAGCATTAAAAAGGAATTTTTACCCGAACGGATTTGCGAAGTATGCAAAAAGCCTTTTACATGGCGAAAAAAGTGGGCCAAGGTGTGGCAAGAAGTAAAGTATTGCAGCGACAAATGCAGGATGAACAAAAACAAGCCGTGAATAAAACTGGTATCCTGTTTCCACATCAATTGTTTGAGCAAAATATCCTTGCTTCAACATGTGCGAGGATTTACCTGGTAGAAGAATGGCTGTTCTTCAGACAATATCGGTTTCACAAACAGAAAATCGCGTTTCAAAGAGCAAGCATGAAGTTCTATGAGCGCTTTTTGTTGTCAAAAAATATTGCAGTCGTCTATATCGAAGCATTTAGTGAATTGGCCGATGTGAGAAAGCTCATTCCTTTCCTGGCGTCTCAAGGTGTTAATTCAATAGACTACATCGATACTACTGATTATTGGTTGGAAAAGCGAATCCGGAAGATGTGCCAGGCCAGCAATATGCAAAGCGTAAAACATGGTACACCGTTGTTTTTAAATTCTTCCTCCGACATCGCCGCGTACTTCTCCGCAAAAAAACGGATGTTTCAAACGGACTTTTACAAGCATCAGCGGCAAAGCAGGCAGATCTTGCTGGACTCAGATCACACTCCTGTTGGGGGTAAATGGACCTTTGACGACGAAAATCGCCTGAAATACCCCAAAGGAAAAATCCCCCCCAAGACTGATTTTCTAAAACCCAATGCTTTTTATCGGGAAGCGATCACCTACACGCAACGCTATTTTCCAGACAACTACGGTGAATTGAATACTGATTATCTCTATCCCACTACCCATGCGGAAAGCAAGACCTGGCTAAAGGATTTTTTCACATCGCGGTTCTCAGCATTTGGAGACTATGAAGATGCGATCGTTTCAGAACAGCATGTATTACACCATAGCGTGCTGACACCGATGTTGAACACCGGCTTGTTGACACCTCAGTTTGTTGTTGACGAGGCTCTGCAGTATACCAACTATCACCAAATTCCATTGAATTCATTAGAGGGTTTTATTCGCCAGATTATCGGTTGGAGAGAATTTATCAGGGCGGTGTACGAACTCAAGGGTATCGAAGAGCGGACAAAAAACTATTGGGGCTTTACCCGGAAAATACCCGCTAGTTTCTGGAATGGTACCACAGGCATTGAGCCGGTAGATACGACCATCAGAAAAGTGTTGAAATCAGGGTATTGTCATCACATCGAACGATTGATGGTGCTAGGTAACTTCATGCTTTTGTGCGAATTTGACCCCGATGAAGTCTATCGTTGGTTTATGGAGTTATTTATAGATGCTTATGATTGGGTCATGGTACCCAATGTCTATGGCATGAGCCAGTTTGCGGATGGTGGGCTGATAGCAACCAAACCGTATATCAGCGGCAGCAACTATGTCATGAAAATGAGTGATTATAAAAAGGGAGAATGGCAACAAGTCTGGGACGGATTATTCTGGAGGTTTATGCATACGCATCGCACATTCTTTTTGCAAAATCCAAGGCTGGGTATGTTGGTCAGAAGCTTTGATAAAATGCCCGATATCAAACAAAACGCCCATCTCAATACGGCTGAACAATTTCTGAGGTCGCTTTAATAGCCTGAGAACCTTTTCGTTTCTCATGGCGCTTACCAATATTCTTAGAGAGGAAGGCAGCCCCCCCACGATAAGGCGCCGCAGGCAGGCAGAATTGTTCCGTGCGCCATGCCACACGTGATCTGAAATCATTTTACAAAATATTTACACGGAAAGGGTCGCAAGAATTCAAAAAAGGAGATTTAAACAAGCTTAATAATTTGATAATGTTCCATTAACACAACGGTGATATACCAGAAGTACCTTTTCGATCTTCTTTGACAAGATACTTCAGGAAAATCATGACAGACATCATCCTTTCTATCATTGCTGGTTTGGTTTTGTTTCTTTTTGCTGTAAGCAACCTGTCAGAAACCCTCCAATCAGCTCTTGGTCACAGAGCTACAAACTGGATCAAAAAATTTACTTCTAATGATTTCAGCAGTTTGATTGTTGGTGTCGTTATCACTACGTTGCTGGATTCCTCTTCTGCGGTAATCATCATTACAATTGTGTTGGTCAATGCAAAAGTCCTGTCGTTCAGACAGGCTATGGGTATCGTGTTGGGTGCCAACATTGGCACTACTGTAAGCAGTCAAATCATTGCGATGGATATCGGGAAGTATTCTCCTGTTTTCTTACTCGTTGGTTTTATCCTTCTTTTTGTGGCCAAATCCGAAAAGATTGGCAGTATCGGTAAAGTGATCTTGTATTTTGGGGTGTTATTCTTTGGATTATTTACAATGGAAAATGCCCTGGAACCACTCAAAGACGAAGCATTTTTCTATGAGTGGATGAAAAAAACCGAAAATCCTTTCTTCGGGGCAATGGTTGGAGCCATTGTAACCTTAGTGGTTCAATCTTCATCTGCAACTGTAGGCATGGCCATCATTCTGGCAAAAAAAGGCTTTTTAAGTCTTACCGGAGGAATTGCGATAATGCTGGGAGCAGAATTAGGAACATGCAGTGATACTTTACTCGCCACTATCAAAGGCAGCAGGCAAGCACTTAAAACCGGGCTGTTTCATGTGACTTTTAATGTCCTTTCCATCATACTCGGACTTGTCGTTTTTTATCCATTTGTTGAATTTGTTCAAATCATCAGTCGTGGAGCTTCCATAGAAAGAACATTGGCTAATGGCCATATGCTCTTTAACGTATTCGGTGTCCTCGTTTTTGTTTGGACAATCCCAGTATTTGAAAAACTGTTGAATAGAATATTGCCTGATAAAAACCAGACTATTACTGCGTGAACCGTGGTGTCTTGACCGGTAGCACTCAGGTTTCAAAACACAATTCTAATCCTCGCCCCTAACCGACTTTTTGACCAGACTTACCGAAGTTGAAACCTTTATCATGGGACTTTGCTATTTCATCTTTGCATTGATGTACATGGGTTTTCGGTGAGATACAAACAGCCGTTGCATGAACATGATCTGCGCAAATTGCATTTCCGGTCCGATTACCTGTCTGTTCTGCTTATCGTAAAGGGTGAGATTTCTTTCTCATTGAGCTCTGAGGAACATACCGCAGAACAACACAGCCTGATCGCATCGGGCTCGACCCCAATGCCCTCCTACCCTCTTCCCAGACTCAACCTAATCTCTTTGCCGCTCCTTCCGCCCTACTACCAACTTCTGCGCCATTACGGGTGTATGACATTTTGCAGGTTTGAGTCGCTCTAACAAATTGCCCAGGCTGCCCCCGTCAGGCGCCAAAGGCTATGGGCCGGCGGTGCCTGACCCCCGGGGCCACCCGTCCAGGCGATGTTTGAGTTTATTCCAGTTGATCCCAAACACACTAAATTATGTCTACGGTCACGCAGTTTACGTCGCGATTGGTTTACGATGCAGTTCGTACACTTGTTTATGAAGCGTATGTTGGACAAAGAGAACGTTTCTGAATTTAACAGGCTTGAGACAATCCTTGTAGAAATGAAAGAAATGAGTGATGGTTGATGCATGATGCCTGTCTGCCGAATTTCTACGTTTCACCAAACAATTGATGTAATTTATTTTTTATGCATAATTGTGCGTTGTGACAAAGGGGGTTCCTCGCTGAACTACAGCAAATACCCTGGCGATCAACTTATTTTTGACAGCGTTCATGACGACACCTTGATCTTTGCCTTCGGCAATTTTACGTTGGAAGTACGTTCGAATCTCAGTGTCATGAATGATCGCAGCTAGGGAACCATTTGTGATCAGAGCCTTGATATGTTTGTTGGCCATTGGGTTGACTCTGTTTTTACGTTTCCGACAAGTGCCTGATTCATCTGGGAAAGGTGCAATCCCAGTGTAAGAGGCAAATTTTCGTGAGTTGGCGAAAGCTTGGAAGTTATTGGTATAAGCAATCATATACCAAGCGATGACAGGCCCCACACCCTTTACACTCTTGGCCAGTTGGTTGTTTTTCTGGATTTGTTCGTTGGAAGCAATCAGGCTTTCAATTTGATCTTCGACGAACTTGATATCGTCGGCAAGATTTTGAAGCGCTGCCTTATCCTGCTCCTCTAAGGCTTTAAGCAGTTCAGGTGTAAACTCAGCCTTTTGCTCTTTAAGGCTCGTTTGGCGTGCTGCTTTTTGTCGCACCAGAAAATCCCTGCGGGAAAGAAGTTTCTTTATCAGCTCAATAGTCGGCGAGGGAAGCGTTGTGATCTGAATACTATCCCGATTCTTAAATGCATACTTGCAAATGACGCCAGAATCGAGCTTGTCACTTTTTCCCCGCCGCAGACCAGCTTCTTTGGAAATCTTCAGTGCATTCTCTTCCCTGCATGGGATCTCCTCGCTGCATAGCCATTGTAACAGCAGTTTAGAATACGTCCCCGTGTTCTCGAAACAAAAGAACCAGGCGGTACTCTCCACTTTTGTCAACTTCTTCACAGCAGCAAGAAGTTTTTTAAAGCCGGGAATGGAGTTTTGAAATTGCCCAAGGTACTGTGGGTTGGAGTCGTCGCTCCAGGATGCATCAATCCAATGTTTTGATACATCAATGCCTACAAAGAATCGGTACATTTGTAACTGTTTAAATTGTTAAACAATAGTTGATTAACACCAACACCTTTAATAGGCCTTTAAGCCTAAATTTCTACCTGGTGCTTAATCAATGATAGCGGAGGACTCATTCGGCAGATAGGCCTTAAAACCTAGGCAGGCAAATAGGTCACCTCCGCTATTTTTTTTCTTATCCACAAAATCGTGTGAATTCCACAAAGAAAAAGAAGCAAAAAGAAATGTATTAATAGTAATAATGATATGTTTGAAAACATATCAATGCAAGACTAAAGG
>JANNQJ010000049.1:0-4830 GCA_031400675.1 Cyclobacteriaceae bacterium | reverse complement strand
TAAAATCAAAGCTTTAAATAACCCCTAAACTTGCCTATGCCCTCCATCATCCCCGGCTTTGAGTACGATATTTTTGTAAGCTACCGGCACAACGACAATAAGTATGATGGATGGGTAACGGAGTTTGTCGAGAAACTCAATCAGGAACTGGACGCTACATTAAAAGATAAGCTGTCCATTTTTTTTGATAAAAACCCGCAGGAGGGTCTGCATGAATCCCATCAGGTGGATGAATCGATAACGAACAAGATCAAGTCCATGATCTTTATTCCGATTATTTCACAAACCTACTGCGATACCAATTCATTTGCCTGGAAGCAGGAATTTAAAGTATTTAAAGAAGAGTCTGAGAATGACCGGATAGGCCGGAACATAAAACTCCCCAACGGAAATTTTGCATCACGGATTCTTCCGGTAAAAATTCATGATATAGATGTAGAGGATGTAAAGCTTTTGGAAACAGAATTATCAGGAGTATTACGTTCTATTGATTTTATTTACCGAGATGCCGGAGTGAACCGATCACTGCGCCCAGTGGATGATGAGCTGGCCGTAAATGCCGGACGGATTTTATACCGGAATCAAATTAATAAGCTGGCAAATGCAATCAAGGAAATTGTACAGGGAATAAAACTAACAGAAAGAGGTACACCACCCCCGGTAGTGAGTCATGATCTTACCGCACGACAACTTGTTCCGTCTACATTTACTACTTCATTGCCTTCGGCTATACGCGTACAGGTGATTGACCGGCAGCGACCCAGTGTTTACCTGGCATGGACCTCTGGTGATTTAAAAGAGCAACGCGAAGAGATGGCCATTATTCTGCAAAAAGCAGGGTTTAATGTTCTTCCCTCTATTGATTGCCCGGCTGATGATAAAGCATTTAAAGACAAAGTGAGCGAGGAAATGAAGCGATGCACGTGCTCACTGCATATGTTAAGTGGTGAGTTCGGAAGGCGTTTCGAATCCGATGAAGAGATGTCATTCCCGCAACACCAGTTTACAGTAGCACGAAAAAGGCTGGATGTGGATGAGGATTTTAATTCTTTTGTTTGGATGTACCCAGAGGCAAGTCAAACGATAAAACCGGCACAGCAAAACTTTATCAAACACATCCGCAACAACATCACGCGCAACATGATGTTCTCCAACAGTCCGGGGCCGATGCAATTGGTAGACGATATACGTATTGTGATGATGAAACAGGATGCGACCGTGTACGACTCAAAGGATACCGATATATTTTTCATCTTCAATCAGCAGGATGAAGTGGATGCTAAGATTATTACAGACAAACTCAGCCTGGAGTATCCGGTTGAAATTATGAACATCATGCCTGATAGTGAGGATCAATACAGAGATATATCATCACAACAAATTCCAAAGAGCAAACTGGCAGTAGTATATTTTAAATATGCAGCTGATTGGGCGCTTCCGTTTATCAAACAAATATGGAAGCAGGTGGGCGGAGCCTCCTCACCAACACCCTTATTCCTGGTAGGAGAAGATGATCCTAAGAGTAACATGGCGCGTAATTTCAAAGCCCCTAAAGTAGTATCCATCATTGTGCCAAAAGACAAAGTTCCAGCCGAAGTAAAGAAAGTGTACACCACTGTAATTGAGCTCAAATAATGTTCGAGGATTATCAGATATGTCCTTATACAGGTTTGCGTTCCTTCACGGAGGAAGAGTCCTTATATTTTAAGGGTCGTGAAGATCATATAGAGCAAGCAACAGAACAACTTCAGCGCAATAAGTTCTTAATGCTTACAGGTGCATCAGGTGATGGCAAGTCATCGTTGGTGTATGCGGGTATTGTTCCAAACGCAAGGGCAGGATTTCTAAAATCAAAATACACGCAGTGGGGAGTTGCAGATTTCAGACCGGAGAGAACTCCGTTTAGAAACTTATGTAGAGCCTTGGCCAGGCAACTTGATATTGCGAACACCCGAA
Source organism: Cyclobacteriaceae bacterium (assembly GCA_031400675.1). Classification (GTDB taxonomy): domain Bacteria; phylum Bacteroidota; class Bacteroidia; order Cytophagales; family Cyclobacteriaceae; genus UBA2336. The sequence continues at coordinate 2,874 of JANNQJ010000049.1, read as the reverse complement.
CAGTGGAGGCTGAATTGCAACATGGGTTTTCTGCTTTGGTTGATTTATACAAAAACTCAAAGTGTTTTGTGGATGTTGACTCGGTTGTCTGGCAGCAAGCAGAAGAAGCGCAACGAGCAGCGGTCAAACGCAATGCTTCCAATCTCATTATTATAGTTGATCAATTTGAAGAGTTCTTCACGAACCCTGAGAACTACCATCATGGTGTTCCGTCACGGGATTCTAACCTGGTGCTCAATGTTTTATTAGAGACAGCACGAATTGCACTGGAGGAAGATTTGCCAATTTATATCGTGTTCACGATGCGTTCCGATTATATCGGCCAATGTGCAGCGTTTCGTTCCCTGCCGGAGTATATCGGATTCTCCCAATTTTTTGTACCACGACTCAATCGTGCTCAACTCCAACAGGTGATTGAAGAACCGGCTACACTTAACGGAAATAAAATCTCCAGACGCTTGGCAGAACGACTTATCCACGATGTTGCTGAAGGTGTAGATCAGTTGCCAATTTTACAGCATGCACTGAATCAAATCTGGCATGCAGCCAATCAGGGTAAGGATGAAATGGACCTGATCCACTACGCCATGGTAGGAGGGATGCCCCCTTCGGAATTGCCAGACGATCATGTTGGTAATTTTACCAAATGGTTTTCAAAACAGCCTGATAAAATCAAACGATTCTATCAGGAACCAAACCTTCAAAACGTACTGGATACACACGCCAATAAATTGTATGAATCGGCAGCAGATAGTTACAGTGGTAAAACCGGAAGGGCTCTATCAGATGAAGCTGCTAAAGGAATTATAAAAACAGCATTTACCTGTCTGACAAAAATCGACCAGAGCCGGGCGGTTCGAAACCGGATGACGCTGAAGGAGATTTGGGATATACTGGATAGAGCGGATGTTGATGTGAATACGGTTGGATGGGTGCTGAATATTTTTCGTGAACCAGGTAATACGTTTGTGCGTCCGTTCATTACAGAAAATCCAGAATCTGGAGTACTGCACGAAGACGATGTACTGGATATTACCCACGAAAGCCTAATACGAAATTGGGAATTGCTAGAACAATGGGCGAAAGAAGAATTTAATAATTATACAATCTCGCTTGATTTTGAGCAACAAATTGCGCGTTGGGTAGAAAGTGGTAAATCGGGAGGATTCCTTCTCTCAATAGGACCTCTTACATATTTTGAAAGTTGGTATGATAAAGCAAAACCAAATGTACATTGGATAGCTCGCTATCTGCCGGAAGGTGAGAAACAACAACAAAAATTAAATAAGGCCTCCATTGTACTTTCAAATGCTCAGGAGTTTTTAAAGAGGAGTACGCGAAAGCACTTGGTTACCCGTACCATTGTGGTTTATGGTCCTAGAAGAATTGCTGCTGTATTAGCAGTCATTGGTTTATTGGTTCTGAGTTCTTTTGGTGTAGCCAACTACTTACAGCGAAGGAACTCTTTTGTTCTTGAAAAAATAAAAAAGGAATCAATTTTACTGGCGGGTAACCGTAAAGTGGCCGTAGAAGACAAGGCCATTCTTCTGTGCGAAAATGTTCGGTTAGGCTTAACCACAATCCCTGAAATTGCCCGTGGTATTGTTGAGCCTGTGGAGAGAATAAACGCTATAGCCAGTATGGCAACGGCTATGATAATTCAAGGTTGGCATCAACCGGAAAAAGAGATATATGAGAGCCTTACGATTGTTGATAGTTTGCTTGAAAACATTCCCGTCTCTCTGACCACCCCTAACTATAGTGAAATACTTCGAGAAAGTAATGAGTTAATGGTGACGCTCGATTTAGGGTATTACTTTAATCCTACAGGAAAAATGGACCGGCTGGTTAAGAGGAATGCTGGCCGAATAGCTGCTTGGTTAACATTAATCTCGAGAGAAAAACCAATGGAGTTTACCGATATCAGAAACTTCGATCAGGCAATTGAGCATGCTGTAAATCATCATGCATTGAACACTGATGAGATTAATAAGCTTCTTTCATCACTGTCTCCATTTGAATCAGCCCAAGCGGATGGATGGGTTAAAGCCAAATTTACCCGCGATATGCTTTCGGAAAGAGGTTGGTTCAATTACGGTCTGGCATTCAATGGTCTTTACCAGGAACTGGCGTACCTCTATGCATCATTAGGTAACACTACCAAAACGTTGATGTGTCTCGATACGTTGATGAAGCACAATCAAAAGTATTTTGAGAATGACTATTCGAACATGCCCGATCATGCTGCACATATTGCAGCAACCTTCTATCAATACAATCAGCTTGCTCCGATGGATGAATTTGTGAAGGCGTATTGCATTCGTAAGAAAATTAGAGATGTTGATTTTTATAAAATACTATTGGGGCATAACCGGATCAGTGTATGGGCAGTTGCCCGGGTGAATTACTGGCCCCAGTGGAATCGGTTCACAAACCCTATACTGTTGCTGAGTGACGAAAGCCAACAAACATTCTTCTATAAGAAATATAGAAGTGCCCTCCGAAACCTTAAGGAGGCTGATGAACGAAATTTTTACTTCGCTTTATCCTATAAGGATCAGGCGATTTGTAAAAGCATGCTCCTTGATCATAAAGGAATAAAAGAGAAGGAGAATCAAATTAATTTATGGTTTGATTCTGCTTTCTATTTCTATAAAAAGGTGAGCAAGGAATTTGTGGAACAAAAGGTTCCCATGTATTACAACAGTGAATCAAGGCCACTCAAATATCTCTTTTTATATCCTGACTTTAATACTCAAAATTTTCCAAGCGAACCAAGGGGAGGCTATTTTTACTTTTCGTCAACCCGTTTCATGGATTATATACTTTCTAATGGTTTGTTCGATGTAGTCTACCCAACGGAGCTTGAGCTAG
>JANNQJ010000048.1:0-2889 GCA_031400675.1 Cyclobacteriaceae bacterium | reverse complement strand
GATCCGAAAAAGGATATTCCGCTAAAAACCCTTCGCTCCGTATTGGACACCTCACTTAAACTGCATAAGCGAACACCCAAATAATTTCATGATTTACATCACTCAACTCATTTACATCAAACAGCATCAGGAAAAAATCTTCGATGAGTTTGAGAAAGTCGCCATTCCTATTATTTCCAGGTACAATGGAAAAATGATGCTCCGGATAAGACCCGACAATAATTCTATTTTGGAATCATCTATAGAGCAACCGTATGAAGTTCATATGGTAAGCTTTGAAACGGAGGATGATTTCGAAGGATTTATGAAAGATGAGGAGCGAAAAAACTATTTATATTTAAAGGAGCAATCTGTTAAATCGGTTTTTCTTTTTAAGGGTGAAAAAATATAGGGATTGATTTGCTGTAGGCTGAGTAATCTTTACTCCAGACTTTTTAACTTTCTTAACTAGTTCCCAGTATTCCTTTCCGTACCTCACAAATACTTCCTCTCCCTTCTTGATGTTTTTTGTTGCTGTAATAAAGCAACGACTACCGACTGTTACATATTCAGAATTATTGCGAAGCCCTTCGATTCGAATAAGACCATGGGCATCATTGGCGTAACGTCCTATTAGTTTAAGGGTACCTTGCGCGTTAATGACCGCATTGGAGTGGATGTACAAGAGATACCCATTATGACCATCTTCATGCTTGATATCTTTCCAGCGGTGTAAGCGACCTTTGTATTCAACAATGCGAGTGCCTTTTTGAATATCAATTCTTGTAAACAACCCTTTTCCCGAACCTGGTAATTGTGATTTTTTTACTTCCAGTTGTCTTTCTAAAAAGGTGTTGAAGCGATGAGGATTAAAGATACTGCTGTTTGGTTGCCTCATTCGAAATGATATAAGAAAACAAGTAAACCTGTATAGGCAGGCTTGGGATTGTCTTTGATTTCTAACCTTACATCTACTTCAAATTTGGTAATGCCTCTCAGGTTTACAATGGAGTGTAATTTAGCGTGCATTCTCACCTCACTATTCACCATCACGGGCTGGTTGAATTTTAATTTTTCAATCCCATAGTTGATCATCATTTTTACATTGTGAAACTCGGTGATTTGATCCCATAAATGTGGAACAAGTGACAGCGTTAAATATCCGTGGGCAATCGTGCTTTTGAATGTTGTTTCTGCTTCCGCCCGCTTTGGATCTGTGTGGATCCATTGATGATCTAATGTGGCATTTGCAAAGAGATTAATTTGATTTTGAGTTATTCTAATGTAATCAGATACACCAAGTTCTTTGCCTTTGTAACTTTCGAACTCTTCAAAACTACTGATGACGACTGGGTTCATAGGGGGTAAATTGACGATTGTTCAAATTTAAAGATTAGATGTTGGGAATTTGAATTTTTAATCTTGATTTTTGAAGTTATAATAATGAATATGAATAGACTAATCCTGTTGTTTTTTGTAGTAATCATGAGTTGCAGTGATAAGGATCCTGCACCCGCTGAACTTGAAAGTAAATGGTCATACACAACGCCAGATCTTAAGATGGTGGTTACGTTTGAAGTTGTGAGGAAGTCGGATGACTCATATGACGTTAAGAATCAAACCATGACGGTCGATAATGTATTGGCGAATGCAGAAAAAGAAGTAGTAGCATTTACCAGAACAACCATCGAAAAAATGCGGATCAACGCTAACGATTCAAAAGTGGTTTATCCATATAACATTGAATTTAAGAATGCTACTATTAGTACAGATTTTAAGACAATCACTGTCCCTTTTGCAACGTACACTTATCCTTGGGGCACCACGAATAATCTGACCAATATCACGCTTGAGCGTATATAATACTCATCTATTTCAAATAGAGAAGTCGATAACCTGAATTATCTGTTTGGGCAATGGTTTAGAGTTCCAATGGCCATGAATCACCATTGCTGCACCTAGTGCGGAGGCCTGATGTAAAGAGGCGGCATAAATTTTTTTAGTTGGAAAAGCCAGTGCCAGTAGCTTCATATAGATTTCATTCTGACTGAATCCTCCGTCTACAAAAATATTATTAATGGGAGTATTTTGAATGACAAGTTCTGTTGATTTTTTTTGTTTTTTAACCAGTTTCACAAGAAGATGATGATAGGCTTCTTCGTATGATGATAATGAAGTTATATGCAGTTCTAAGTTTTTATTTTGCTTCAGGCGATTGATAAGAGCCGGGTTGTAAGCTACTTTTTTGTAATAATCAATTGGCTTCTTAAAGTGTTGAGCAATTTCTTTTACTGCATCTTCGTGTTCCTGTCCGGCAAATAAACGGGATGCTTTCACTGGTTTACCTTCGTAAGTGAGAAAGCTCAAGCAATCCTGTTCTAGTTCTTTTGCGATAAGAGGAGAATGGTTAAATGGATTTAAGCTAATGCTCCATGTGCCGGTTGAGATCAGTACAAAAGGTTCAGTGAAGTATTTTAGGTATGGAATTAATGCAGAAGAACTATCATGAAGTCCAATGCCGGAAGGAACAGTGTGTCCGTTAATTTCTGATTTGATGATATGATCAGAAGGAAAGACAGGGGCGAGCTTTTCAATAACTCCTCCCTGATTCACCCACGTGTGATATTTGTTTTTTGAAAAGTCCCATAAGTTAGTGTGACACCCAATGCTGGTGATTCCTGAAACAAAAGTTTTGGTCACCAGCCAACTAATGTATTCAGGTAAGTGTAAAGCGTATTTTATTTTGTTAAAGACATCAGGCCTTTCACTTTTTAGCCAATACAATTGCATCCCGGAATTCAGGTGACCAAGAACAGGAGAGGCTGTTGTGATAGCAAAATTCTTTCCATCATAAGCGTCATAGAATTTTGATTGAAGTGTTGGTGGAAATGGTTTTAAATAATTGTATAA
>JANNQJ010000047.1:0-10217 GCA_031400675.1 Cyclobacteriaceae bacterium | reverse complement strand
AATTCGCTGCACACGAACGCATACGATGAGGCAATCACCACACCTACAGAGGGGTCGGTTCGCAGGGCCATGGCTATTCAGTTGATTATCAACAAAGAGTTAGGGTTAGCCAAAAATGAAAATCCGTTGCAGGGTTCGTTCATCATTGAAGAGCTCACCGACTTGGTAGAAGAAGCGGTTTTGTTAGAATTTGATAAAATTACCGAACGCGGTGGCGTGTTGGGCGCGATGGAGACCATGTACCAGCGCGGAAAGATTCAGGAAGAGAGTTTGTATTATGAAACCTTGAAGCACACAGGCGAATATCCCATTATTGGGGTAAATACTTTTTTGAGTTCGAAAGGGTCACCCACAATTATCCCGCAAGAAGTAATTCGTGCCACCATAGAGGAAAAAGAATATCAAATTAAAATGTTGAGAAACTTGCATAAAGTTCAGGGCGCCAACTCATCAGAAAAGATTGACCTCGTACAGCAGGCTGCTGTTCAGAACAAAAATATCTTTGCGGAGTTAATGGAAGTTTGCAAGGTTTGTTCGCTTGGTCAAATAACAAAAGCACTATTTGAAGTAGGCGGGCAGTACAGGAGAAATATGTAATTGAGATAAATGTCCTACACTGTTGAAGTGTAGGACATTTATCTAACTGACATTTTAGTTTAAGTGAAATACGTCCTTGCTCTTCTCCTCGTGATTGAGAATCTCCATTTGATACTTAATGCGTTGAATCAGGAGATTTTCCCGGTAAGTCGTATCTGCCAATAAAAAAGTATAGCGTTCGTTCAATTCGAGATTTAATTCCTGCGCAATGCTGTATAAGCCATGAAAGCTTTGCTGGCGGGTAATATTTCGTTTTGTTAAATACGCTAAAAAGAGTTCCGTTAGCTTACCCCCAACCATCTCGTTCAAGTCTGTCTCTGCTAAATTCACATCGCCACCCGGATACATTTTAGATTTATAATTTCGGTAAAGGGTATCCAGAGTAAATACATCGTGGCACTTTACAATAATGTCCAATTCTCCGGCAGGGTAGCGTTTAATTACACTCTCCAGCTTCATCAATGATCCGATTTTTTCGGTATTGATTGTACTGTTAAAGAAAATACCAAAGTTGATGTCATCCGATTCAGCATCCTGTAACAATTGCTTGTAGCGTGGCTCGAAAATATGTAATGGAACCATTTCACCCGGTAAGGGTAATATGGAAAGGGGAAACATTGGGATCGTGATCATCATTTCAGTCAATAACAAAAAATGCGTCAACAAGTTTAATACGATACAAGGTATTGAGGTTTTATACCAAATTGCTTGTACAGATTTTCCTCTCCTGCCAAAAAAGACAGATTGATCAGGAAGGAAAAGCCAGCAACCTTACCACCCAGTTTCTTTACCAGATTGGCCGCAGCACCTGCGGTACCACCCGTTGCCAGCAAATCATCATGAACAAGTACATTCCAACCGGGCTGGATAGCGTCCACATGTACCTCAACGGAGGCTGTGCCATATTCCAGCGCGTATTCCTGAGTCAATGTTTTGTAAGGCAATTTGCCGGACTTTCGCATCGGTATAAATGCACACTGGAGTTCCTGTGCCAGTATGGATCCAAAAATAAAACCTCGCGCTTCTACGGCAGCAATGGCATCAATCTTTTGACCTTTAAAGTGTAACGCTATTTCGACTGTGATTTCCTTCACTAAATCTGGTTTCGTTAAAAGGGGTGTAATGTCTTTGAAAAGAATACCGGGTTTGGGGAAATCCTTCACATCCCGGACAATACTCTTAACTTTATCTTCTAAATTCATAGGGCGTTCTCGCGACAATATAAACTCAAAATAAGGACTTTTAATTATTCGTATGAAAATCATTACACGAATGCTGGAAGATGAGGTGTATGAAGCTTTTAATGAAGCAGGACACAAAATTACATTGGACATGCGGGAGGTTTCTCTTAAGCAAAATCAATCGCCTCCTGAGTTGCTGCTCTCTTCACTGGCCGGATGCGGTGCGGTTGATATTGTAATTATGCTGAAGAAAAGAAAGAAAACGATACTCGACTTTACAATTGAAACGGTGGGTGTTCGCAGAGACGAAACACCGAGAAAATTTTTGGACATCCATTGTAAGTATATTGTTACATCGCCCGATGTGGAGGTAGAAGAGTTTGAAAAGTTTGCCAAACTATCGCTGGAAAAATATTGTACCGTGGCAGCAACTTTAAATAGTAAAATTACTTTCACAACAGAGATTAAAAGAATGTAGCTTATACTACTTTCCCATTCAAAATAACTGTTTCAATTACACTGCTTCCATAGGCATAAGGCAAGAAAGCAACCGAAGGCATCGGCTTGGTGACGAAAATATTTGCAACTTTCCCCTTTGTAACACTGCCGTGTGTTTTCTCCAACTCTAACGCAGCAGCTGTATTTACTGTAGAAGCATTGATCGCTTCTTCCGGAGCCATTTTCATTTTAATGCAAGCCAATGCAATCATGAGCGGCATATTACCGCTGGGTGAACTTCCTGGATTATAATCGGATGCGATAGCCAAAGGCAATCCGGCTTCCATCATCTTACGCGCAGGTGGAAATGATAACCCCAAAAAGAAAGCGGCACCGGGAAGAGCGGTTGGCATTACAGAAGAATTCTTTAAGGCTTCGATTTCTGCTTCGCCAATATTCTCTAAATGATCAACACTGAGTGCGTTTGTCTTCACCCCTACCTGCACGCCACCCGATCGATACAATTGGTTTGCGTGAATGCGTGGCTTCATCCCAAATTTCTTTCCCTCCTCTACGATACGCTCGGTTTCATCGGAGGTAAAAAAACCTTGTTCACAAAAAACATCGATGTAGTCGGCTAACTTTTCCTCCGCTACAGCAGGAATCATTTCGTTCAATACCAGATTGATATAACTCTCCTTTGTCGTTTCTTTCGGAACGGCATGTGCTCCTAAAAAAGTAGTTTTAACTGTAAGGGGTGTTTCCTTCCCAATTCGTCTGGCCACCCGAAGCATTTTCAATTCATCTTTCACGGTTAATCCGTAACCACTTTTTACTTCTACAGCTCCCGTGCCGGTGTTAATAATTTCCTGCACCCGAACCATCGCACGCTCAAATAATTCTTCTTCAGAAGTTTGTTGCAAATTTTTTGCGGAGTTTAAGATCCCTCCCCCCTTTGCTGCAATCTCTTCATAGGTGGCACCTTTAATCTTCATCACAAATTCCTCTTCGCGACTGGCAGCAAAAACAAGATGGGTGTGAGAATCAACAAAACTCGGAAAAACAAATCGGCCGGAAGCATCTATTTCAGTTTGGGCTTTACTGCCTGATGGCAGATCAATCATGCTTCCAAACTCCTGAATGAATCCATTGTGAATGGCAAGATAGGCATTTGATAAAATCGGCAGCTCAGCCATTGCCCTGCCGGAGATAATCCGAGTGGATTGATCTCTAACCTGTACTAAGCCCTGAATGTTCCGGATGAGGATATCCCAGATCACTGGAAATTATTTGCCGAATGATTCGACTTTATAATCTAAGTTGGTGCCAAAAACCGGGAAGCTGATTTTAAGCAAGGCATAAAACATTCTTCCTTCTATACCGGGACGGTATCCGATTTCACCACCATACGCCCAGGCAAGCGTGCGATTAAATTTTCCTTCAATACCGACACGCGCTCCAAATTTCTTAATACCTACAGGGTTAATGTCATAGGTACTTGTGGCAATAGGATTTGTGGTTCGATCGGTATACACTAAATCATCCAGCTTTACGCTGGGAGCAAAAAGTAAATCGAAATAGGTTGTTAGTATAAGATCATCAACACCTGCTTCAAATTTATCAAAGCTTACTGCTACATTTCTGATCCAAGTAAGGGAGCCGCCAATATATAATCCTGTAGAGGCTACATTGGAAAACATTTTTACATCGCTACCTGCCACGTCAGTAATTGCAATACCTTCGGAATCAACAAATTTATCAGCAGTGAAGTCTTGTTTTTCCATGACGTTATTCACATCAAAAGAACTCTGCCAAATGATAGCACCCAGTCTGGCGCCATAAATCTTTCTCACTTTGCATGGTACTTCAGCATTCAACGGAACACGGGCAGCCCACTTATTGCCAGAATAACTTTTCTTATACAAAAACATTTTTGTTTTGGAGCTGGACTCGAAATCTTTGATGTGATACGTTCCGCCAAATTCGAAGTAGTAAAAAATAGTGGGATCATTATCCAGATCACTGTTTTGTTTGGCCTGCTGGCGGTTAAAATCAAAAAAACTGCTGCTGTAGGTTTTACGAAAATGTGCTTTGAAGTCGGCTTTGTCTTGTAAGTAGTAACTGGCCTCCAATCCAAATCCGGCCGTTACATTGGTGGTAAACACCTCGCCATACAATGGTTGAAAATGGACGAACAGCTTGTTGACTGAATACGGCTCATCGTAAATCTCTTCATACGTTACAGCCGTTTTATCTTTACGTTCGCCCTGAGCCAAAAGCCCGGTCGAAACGAAGAAGAGGCAAAAGAGGGTAAAAAGTCGGTAACCTGCTACCATAATGAATAGTATAATGTGTAAAAATAATAAATATATACTTAAAAACAGGTCGTTATAACCCTTTCCAAGGTCATGGATGTAATAGAAAAGTAGATTTCGTCAAAAATCAGGTATGGGCTGTGGCGGTTGAGCGCTCTTCCAGTTCCTGTATCCGGTTTACATATTCACGTTCCTTGCGTAACATTTCCTCTTGAGTTGCAGAAAGCTCCTCCATATTCTGCCTCATTTCTTCTTCCTGCGAACGCATTTCTTCGGCTTGTTGCTGCGTCTTCTCAAGCAAGATGCGTGTACTTTCGTTTATTTTAACTGACGATACAGCTGATGCTATGTTCTCAGCAAATTTCTCTACCAAAACGATTTCATGCTCCTCATACTTTTGAAAAGAAGCTAACTCAATTACTCCATATGTTTTGTCATTCACTTTCATCGGAATCACCAACAACGAGTTGGGATTAGTACCGCCAAGGCCTGAAGTAATGTGGACATATCCATCCGGAATTTTCAGTAAGTGAATCCGGGCGCCTTCCATGTAACATTGTCCGACAAGGCCCTGGCCCAGGTCAACACGTTTTTGAATAAATTTTTTTCGCTCGAACGCATAACAGGAAACTAATTCAAGATATGGATCGTGCTCATTGTCATCATTAATTAAAAAAAGACCTCCCTGATTACATTTCAGATACTTCACCACAAACTTGATAATATTATCGTACAACTCTTTGGTGTTATCGGAGCTTCGCAGGATTTCTCCAATTTGCGCAAGACCTGATGTAGCCCAGTTCCTTCGCTGGTCTTCATCTGCATTGCTGCGCAGGGTATCACGCATGGTGATGAGTTTATTGCTTAACTCATCTGTTGAATCAATTTCAATTGCATAATTACCTGCCGAAACAGACTCAATAAAACTGGAAAGCTTATCCACTCTTTTTGATTCTTCGTCCAGCTTACGTTCTCCTTCCCATGCTAATTTTTCATTGCTTCTTAGAATACGAAAAACAAAAAAGCAAAGCATCACAAAAATTCCAAGAATCAACACAACTGATACCCATGATAAAACAGAAAGGAAAGACGAGTCAGCCTTTACTCTTTTATTAACATGCTCTACTAACTTGTCGAACGTGGCTTGCAATTCTTCATAGGATGCGTCAAATTCCTGATCGAGCTTGCCCCCTGCAGCCTCACCAGTATCTACGCCTGTGCTGTCTATCTGTGTGGAAGCATTTTGTCTCTTAAAATCCCAGCGTTGTTGTGCAGAGGCAGTAAGATTTTCAACACCAATGATTGCTTCTTTAAGAATAGCACTTGTCTCTTCATCCTGAATTTTAAATGTCCCCAACTCTGTCTCTTTACCATCGTACGCTCCTTGCAGAATATCACGTGAGCTAGCGAACAACGGTATTACATCTTTATCAAAATCAATGCTATTATCACCTGCCATCACCTCTTCAAACCAGAGGTGACCCTTGGTGGTTCTATTTTTAAGGTTATCACCCAGGTTTACATAAGGCAAATTTTGCTTATAGGTATTGTGCATGTCTTGATTAACGTACCACACCAGCAGGGTGATAACAATTCCGGTGATTGCCAGTGATATTGTGTACCGGATAGTCATGCTTTTCTTCATAAGAAAGAATTTGGCTGAAGGTAAAAAATAGTTTAAAAATCCTAAAGTAAATCACCAGAATGAAAAATATATCTTTCAGATTAGCCCAAACAATACAATATTGCAGGCATGAATCGCATAGCCGCTATCCTCATACCTGCACTTTTGTGCCTGTCCTTTTTGACAACTGCTCAAAATGATCAATCGCCAACTCAATCTTACTCCTTGTTTAACCCGGTGCCGAAAAGCGAAATGCGTGATTTCAGTATTGACCGACCCGATGTTACAGAGTCACCAATTTCGGTTGATGCCGGACATTTTCAATTTGAAGGGGATTTACTTAAATGGACTGAGTTAGATGGCGAACAGGTCATCAATATTTTTAGTGGTTTGTATAAAATGGGGCTTAACAACAACTGGGATATCCATCTGGGTATTGAGCTTTATAATGTGTATTTAGATGATAATGAAGGTGGTGATAATTTTGAAAGCGGATATGGTAATACCACAATTCGGCTGAAAAGAAACTTATGGGGAAATGATGGCAATACCCGAACAGCCTTGGGCATGATTCCGTATGTTACCCTTCCTACATCACCACTCGATCATGACGCCATCTTTGGAATTGGATTTCCGTTCTCTTATTCGCTGACTGAGAAGCTAGGAACTGGTGCTCAGTTTCAATTCGATTTTGTTCCAAATGAAAGTGGTGATTATAAATTGGGGTATTTACAAACAGTGGTGCTGGGAGGCGTGCTAGCAGGTAATATGGATTTCTATATTGAAGGGATGGGAATTTTTTACGAGGGCAGTTCAGTGTATACTGCCAATGGCGGATTGATTTATAATGTTACAGATAATGTTAAAGTAGATGTGGCGACCAATCTTGGATTAACAGATGATTCACCAACGCGTGTGTACATCGGTTTATCTTTCAGAATATAATCTCAAAACTAATCACTTACTAATTACAACCAGCTTCCCACTTTCAAATTGAATAAATGGTATATGGTGGTTATCACGACTATTTTGAAAATCATAACCACCGGTTAAGAAACCTGGCACCCATTTTTCCCTTTTCAATCCTTCCTGAAAATACACACCGTATTTTTTCAACGCATTCCCAACAAACAACATAAAATCATAACCCAATTTAGCATAGTTAGTGTAAGTAGAGGTGCTTGATATGCGTCCATGCGTTCTGATGAACTTGCGCTGAAAAGCCTGGTACCATTTATTGTCAACTGCTGAAAAGTTTGAGCCAGTTAATATAATGTTTAAGGACTGATATTTTTCGTAATCAACAGCCGACTGATCCAGCCAGTTTTCAGAACCAATAATTAACACAGAGTCAGCACGCGTTTCCACACTGCTGATTACTTTCGTATAGACCAACGGATCATCAGAGGCCACAAAAATGTAGTCAAGACTGTCTTTAGGTAACGTAAACTGAATTGGGTATTTGAATTCATCAAACTCAGTTGGCTTGGCCAAAATGTCAATAATTTTTCTGGAGGTTTCCTTCGATACACGCTCGCTTCTTAAAATTTTTAATCCTGACCTTCCAGCACGGTTTACAAAACTTGCCGCAAGTGTAGAATCTCGTTTACTCTCACCATAAAAAACCATACACTTCCGCGTACTATCCAGGTCAATTAAAAATTGAGCAGCTTGTTCTCCCAATGCTTCAAAACCCGGCTGAAAGAGAAATCCATAAAAATTATTCTCGATAAGCTCTGTATTGTTGGATATTGGATTGAACACATTGATTTGGTTCACACTCGAAAATTCTTGCACGCGATTGTTCTCTTCCTGAAAGAGTGGCCCAACAATAAGATCCGTGTTCTTCAGTTCTTTAGTTTCCAGTATCTTTTTTATTTTTTCCTGATTACGTTCGGTGTCATAGGCTCGCAAACTGATTTTAGTTCCTTGCTTAGCCAACGTATCCACAGCCAACTTCATTCCTTCATACAGATCAAGAACAAATTGATTGCGCTTTCTGCTAGGTGTGGGATCTAACGTACTAACCACAAATGGAAACAATACCGACACACTGTATACATCCTTGTGTACGCTGGCAGGCGTTTCATTTATAAAGTCTGATTTCTTCAATTTGAATCTATTAACAATACCCTCCAGTAACTCCTGATCTTCTATTCTCGTCAGATTCTTGGAAAGTTCTCTGGCCAACTTCTCCCCAATCACTTCATCTTCAGGATAGTTCTCCATCATCGTCTTGAGGGTTTCAATATCCACAATAGATGCAATCGCTTGTTTTTTAAGTGGAACAACTTCTTTCAAAATTTTATTATTTTTAATACCTCCCAGGATGCGAAGCCCCTGAAAATAATCTTTACTATCGAAATGAATTTTGGCTAACCAGATATTCACTTCATCTATCCTATCCCAAGTAGGGTAAAGTGTTTTAATCTGATTGAACATATCTTTCGATACTGATAAATATCCCTGATGATAGGCGCTTAATGCATAGTAAAAAGAAGCATATTCTGAGTAGGGATTGCGTTGATCATAGGGAATCAATTTTTTAAAACTCTCCATGGCCAGGGTGTACTTACCTTCTGTGAATAGCTTCTTGGAAATGGAGTATTGCTGTTTATAATCTGTCTGAGCTAGTGCACAATTAGCAATTAACAATTGGCAATTGACAATTAGAATGAAAACGATAAGCTTAGTGAATTGATAATTGGTCATTGCTAATTGTCAATTGATTATTCCCACTCAATGGTAGCCGGTGGCTTTGAACTGATGTCGTACACCACCCGGTTTACGCCTTTCACTTTATTAATAATATCGCTCGAAACTTCTGCCAAAAATTCATACGGTAAATGTGCCCAATCTGCGGTCATGCCATCGGTGCTCGTTACTGCGCGGAGTGCTACTACATTTTCATAGGTGCGTTCATCGCCCATCACTCCTACCGATTGCACCGGTAACAACATCGCACCTGCCTGCCACACCTTATCATATAAGTTATGTTGTCTTAGTCCTACAATAAAAATGGAATCGACTTCCTGCAGTATACGCACTTTTTCTGCAGTAATATCACTTAAGATGCGAATGCCCAGGCCCGGACCCGGAAAAGGATGACGGCCTAATATGATTGGATCAATGCCTAATGTTTTCCCGACAATTCTCACTTCATCTTTAAACAACGCATTAAGCGGCTCAACTACCTTCAATTTCATTTTATCTGGAAGTCCGCCTACGTTGTGGTGCGACTTAATTGTAACAGATGGGCCTTTTACCGAAACAGACTCTATAATATCAGGATAGATCGTTCCTTGCCCCAGCCATTTCACATCTCTGATTTTGTGCGACTCCTGATCAAACACCTCAATAAATGCTTTACCGATGGCTTTACGCTTTGCTTCAGGGTCTGTTAATCCCTTCAGCGCAGAATAGAACTGATCTTTTGAATCAACTCCTTTCACATTCAAGCCCATTCCTTCATACGACTTCAATACTTGCTCGAACTCATTTTTACGCAGAAGTCCATTGTCAACGAAAATGCAATGCAGATTTTTTCCAATGGCTTTATGAATTAATGTGGCCGCAACGGTCGAATCTACTCCACCCGATAACGCCATCACTACTTTATCATTACCCAATTTCCTCTTTAATTCAGCAATAGATGTTTCTACAAACTGATCGGGTGTCCAGTCTTGAGAACATTTACAAATGTGAACTACAAAATTTCGGAGCAGATTCTTACCTTCCGTAGTATGGGTTACTTCCGGATGGAATTGGATCCCATACACATCTTGGCCTTTCACACGAAACGCTGCAATTTTTACAGTAGGTGTGCTGGCAATAACTTCAAAATGATCTGGTATTTTATCAATAGTATCAGCATGCGACATCCATACCTGTGTATCGAGAGAAATTTCTTTCAATAATTCATTGTGATGATCAACGGAAGTAAGTCTGGCCCGACCGTACTCTCTGATTTTAGAAGGTACTACATTACCTCCGCTTTGT
This sequence comes from Cyclobacteriaceae bacterium, assembly GCA_031400675.1. Taxonomy (GTDB): domain Bacteria; phylum Bacteroidota; class Bacteroidia; order Cytophagales; family Cyclobacteriaceae; genus UBA2336. Next base: position 63 of record JANNQJ010000047.1, on the reverse strand, counting down.
TGCGCCATCAACTGCGCTCCGTAACAAACACCCAACACAGGCACTTTTCCCTTGAATAAATTT
>JANNQJ010000046.1:0-4426 GCA_031400675.1 Cyclobacteriaceae bacterium | reverse complement strand
GTGTCTCGACTGACGTTTTAAAAACCAATACTTCCATACTTATTTTGGTTGAGGGGTATAGGTTACAATATCAATTCCGATACCGTTCGGATCCACAATGGCAAAATGTCTGTCGCCCCAGGGCTCACTTCGCAACTCGATTTGAACAGGGATGTTTAACGCTTTGATACGTTTGTATTCTGCATCCACATCTTCTACTTCAATCGTCAGGTATACACCTTGACCGAAAAAAGAAGATTGAAAGAGTGGAGCTTGTGTAGGATGATCAGGCAACAGGAAACTAATTTCTGCCTGATGATTGGGTGTGTGCATCAATACGTAAAATTCATTCTCGAAGGTTACACCAAAATTCAGTGTTGTTGCATAAAACACTTTGGTCTCTTTTAACTTGGATGTAACAATCCCGGCATTCATTTTTATCTTGTTAGTGGTTGGTTGTGCGTGGGTTTTATTGGCAACCAGTAAAGCAACGATTGCAGTGGCTATCCCCGCCACTAAAATTATTCTTCTCATTTCATTCTTGATTAAGTATGCCCAATTGAATTTCGGTCACATTTGCTTCCGGGTTCGTAAAATCGGCATTAATGTAAATTTCTCGGTTCACGCCCACAGGCTTTAGATTTTTCTTTGAAACGTATTGCATTACTTTTCCATAGCTGTTTGGAATTTCGAGCCAGCTACCTTCATGTATTATGGACACACATGTAAATGATTCGGTACGTTTAAAATGAAAGTGACCATCATACTCTCCAATAACTTCGGCCACGGGAAGGGCAATTTCAAGTGTGAAGGGCTTCGTTTCATCGCCTAAAAAGCCGAAGTAATGCCAATGGATTGGCCCTGTAATCCGCAAGTTTTTTTCAAATGCCTCTTTGAAAAGGTCGTTTGCTACCGGTAAAAAGTTACCGAGTTCAGCTACCGTAGTCTCGGTGCGAAAGAACAAGAAATTGATTGGCTTTACCCGCTTGAGTGTTGGAATGTGTTCGCTAATTACCATAAGAATTTAATTTTATGCTAATCAACGTATGCACAGTGACAGCCCTATGGCAGTAGAAAATACTTTTTTTGGTTTTTTTCAGGTTTACTGACAGCCCTAAGTCAGGAGCAATCACATTCCCGGCCTCCGTGCCGGGATCTCCTATTTAGTTTTAGAGTAGTTAATTGGGGAGGCATCCCGGAACAGGTTCTACATAAGTTACTCATGCCTCAGCGAGTTCACGGGGTTAATACGCTGCTTTTAAGGTTTGAAAACTTACTGTTGAGATAGCTATTTTATGAATGGTTACAAACAAGATGCTTTTCTTATTAAAAAGTTGTTTCCCTGACGCATTTGAAAGCCTTAAATTGTGGAACTTACGTCTCGTAATACGCTAGAATACTCTCTTAACATGAAAAAACTGGTCTACATCGTAGAAGATAATCTTGTACAACAAAAAATGCTTCAGATTCACTTCGAGCAACTGGGGAATTATACCGTGCGCGTTTTCACCAATCCAGATGATATGTTTGCACACCTGTCAGAAAAACCCTTTGCCATTGTACTGGACCACTATTTTTCCGATAAAGGAAATATTACAGGATTAGACTACCTGCGCGATTTAAAAGATAAACACTCCAAAATTCCTGTCATTTATTATACCAGCGCCAGCGATGATGTTATTCGTACAGAAGTGATGAAGGTAGGCGTGGAGCAATACATTGTCAAAGATTCCGCCTCGCTTGTGAGGCTTCGTACTGCGCTAGACTTATTGCATGAAAAGTCGAATAAGAAAGGGTTTCTTAAGAAGTTATTTAAGAAATAAGGAGATCGGATAGGGAAGGGTCGAGGCTTCGATAATCAATCACTCCACACCAACTCTCCCATAGTGTGTTTGCAACTCATCTATCAGTTCAACTATTTTAGTTTTAAGCGACTCAGGCTCCTCCACTTCTGCGGCCGGGCCAAACATCATCAGCCAGCGTGCCATGTGGTTGGGATTGTCCATCATAAACTCTGCACGAATCCTATTACCTAAATCGGTTTGTGAAATACTTCCGTATACCGGTCTTCCGCCAAGTGCAGCTTTATCGAATGTAATAACTGCACGCTGAAGTCCCTGGTTGGTTTGGAACATGGAGTGAAAATATTCCTGCAGGGATAATAAATTTCGTCCCTCGAAATTCATTGTCGTGTTCACCAACTCTTTAATCCTGTCGGCACGAAAATCACGATAGCCGTTGCGCAGGCGGCACCATGCAATCAAGTGCCAGGCGGCACTGTAATAAAATAATCCGATGGGTTCCACTTCACGCTGCGAGAGTTCTTCGTGGTTGCTGATGTAATCGAGTTTGAGCACTTGCTTCTTCACTGCAGCGCGCTGAATCTCTGTAATAAAATGATCGGGGAAATCACTTTTATTTTGCGCTGAACGCGGACTCACGAACACTTCAATGTGTGATTGCAAATGATCAAGGTGCTCCTGCTCCGTCTCGCTCATCACAGATTTGATCTTAAACATGGCCGACTCAAATGCTTTTCTTACGGATTTGTCTGACATTTTCTCTACAAACTTTCCCGCCAGCAGCATAGCTCCTGCTTCGTCTTGCGTAAACATAACAGGCGGAAGGTGGTAGCCGTCCACAATGAAATATCCCTTACCCGCCTCCGATCCAATGGGTACTCCTGCTTCCATCAGCGCTTTCACATCACGGTACACGGTACGCAGGCTCATTTCAAACCGGTCGGCCATTTCTTCGGCACGTACAACCTTTTTAGATTGCAAATGGATGAGCATGGCAGTTAGGCGGTCGATGCGGTTCATAGGTTAAAGTTAATACAAACCGAGAAACTGAGTATCTCTATCGTGAATGTCTCTCTTCGTTCGACATGACAGTCGAATTTCATTATCTTCACCTACCAAACCTTTTAACCTTTCTCACATGAAAAATTTCCTTTGGTTCCTCCTTCTGGCCACCTGGCTTTGCTGCAGGCCCACTGAGCCAGTAAAAGATGAAACCACTGCCTACTACGATCTGGGTGAAACCGGAGTAAAAAGCGGAGGTATAAAAATGATTCCCATCCATGGAGGGAAATATAAAGTTTGGACAAAACGCGTGGGTAACAACCCGACTATTAAAGTACTATTGCTCCATGGAGGACCAGCGTCAACCCACGAATACTTTGAAAGCTTTGATAGTTTTTTACCGAAGGAAGGAATCGAATATTACTATTTCGACCAGTTGGGCAGCTATTACAGCGATCAGCCAACCGACACCAGCTTGTGGAATATTCCGCGCTTTGTAGAAGAGGTGGAAGAGGTACGCAAGGCACTGAATTTGGACAGCACCAATTTTTTCCTCCTCGGAAATTCATGGGGCGGAATAGTAGCGATGGAGTACGCGTTGAAGTACCAGCGTAACGTAAAAGGTCTGATTATTGCCAACATGATGGCGAGCGCGCCAGAGTATGGAAAATATGCCGAAGAAGTACTCGCCAAACAAATGGACCCTAACGTATTGCAAGAAGTTCGCGCACTGGAAGCCAAAAAGGATTTTGCAAACCCTCGTTACATGGAATTGCTGATGCCTAATTTTTATGCGGAACATCTTTGCCGTTTCCCGGTAGAACAATGGCCCGATCCAGTTAACCGCGCCTTCAAACATTCCAATCAAAGTATTTATGTATTGATGCAAGGACCAAGTGAATTTGGCATTAGCGGCAAGCTTGAAAAGTGGGACATCAAAGCACAACTTCCTTCGATTAGCGTACCCACACTCACCATTGGTGCCACACACGACACCATGGATCCCGAACACATGAAATGGATAGCTTCCGAAGTTCAGCAAGGAAGATTTTTATTGTGTCCTAACGGAAGTCACCTCTCGATGTGGGATGACCAGGAGCATTTTTTTCCGGGGTTAATTCAGTTTTTGAGAGATGTGGATGATGGAAATTTTAAGAAGGAATAAAACCGGTCGACTTTGCTAAATTGGAAGCACCGTTAACAAAAAATAAAACAATGAATCGCATAATCGAAAGCAAGGCCTTCTTTCTCATTCTATTGCTGCTCTCCACATGTGGTTACGGGCAGAACGTAAAAAGTTTTACGAACGGTTCTATACAACTCTTTTATGAAGAGTATGGAAAAGGTCCTCCGTTGTACATTCTCACAGGCGGTCCGGGCGAGTCACCCGATGCTCCCTCCTATTACCAACTGATCGATAGTTTAAAATCAATGTATACATGTGTGCTTCTTCATCAGCGCGGATCGGGGAAATCAAGAAATATTCCCATCAATGAAAAAACTATCACAATTAAAAACTACACACAAGACATTGAACTCTTAAGACAAGAACGAAACGATAAAAAAATAACGTTACTGGGAGAATCATGGGGCGGATTGCTTGTTATGAATTACGCAGTATCCTATCCGCAGTCGGTGGCAAA
>JANNQJ010000045.1:0-1985 GCA_031400675.1 Cyclobacteriaceae bacterium | reverse complement strand
CTTATATACCTTGTCAGCAAAAACTCTTGTTTTTTTCCAAACCTCCAGATCCTCAAACCGTTTAACGCTCCCCATGCTACTTTAAACTTTAAACATTGAACTTTTTAAACTGTATGGCGGCTTCTACGAATTTGACGAATAGCGGATGAGGGTTCATAACAGTGCTTCTCAATTCAGGGTGAAACTGAACTCCGATGAACCACGGATGGTCCTTTAATTCAACAATCTCCACCAGGTTTGAATCGGGGTTAATCCCCACAGCCTTCATACCAGCCTCTTCGATAGCTTCCAAATATTTGTTATTGAATTCATATCGGTGACGGTGTCGCTCCTGAATCATCGACTCACCATAGACCGAATATGTTTTACTTCCTTTTTTAAGCTTACAAGCGTATGCACCCAGTCGCATGGTACCACCTTTTGCCGTGATCTTTTTCTGTTCTTCCATCAAGTCGATCACGGGGTTTTTTGTTTTAGGAGTAAGTTCCGTTGAGCTGGCATCTATCCCTAACACGTTGCGGGCAAATTCAATCACAGCACACTGCATTCCCAGGCAAATTCCAAAAAATGGGATTTTGTTTTCACGAACATATTTGATGGCTTCAATCTTTCCCTCCATACCACGTTCACCAAATCCGGGCGCAACCAGCACACCATCTAAACCATCCAATATTGATTTAACAGTCTCCTTACTAATATCCTCCGAGGATATCCATTTAAGATTTACGCGACAATCATTTTGTGAACCCGCGTGCACGAACGACTCCGCTATAGATTTATAGGCATCAGGAAGGGAAACATATTTTCCAACTAATCCAATCGTAACTTCTTCTATTGGGTTTTTTAATTTACCGAGAAAGTCTTTCCACTGCTCCAGGTCAGGTTCTTCTTTACTATTCACCTTTAACTTAGCCAGCACACGCTCATCAAGTTTTTCTTTTTTCATCAGGAGCGGAACATCGTAGATGGTGTCTGCATCAATAGCTTCAATAACCGAGTTAAGATGAACGTTGCAGAACAGCGCCAGTTTCTTTCTGATCTCCATCGGCAATGGATACTCCGTTCGACATACTAAAATATCGGGTTGTATTCCAGCGGCCAATAATTCTTTAACGGAGTGTTGTGTAGGTTTTGTCTTGAGTTCTTTCGCGGCTTTGAGGTAGGGGATAAGTGTGAGGTGAATGACCAGGGCATTGGTCGATCCTAATTCCCATTTTACCTGGCGCACGGCCTCCACAAAGGGCAACGACTCAATATCACCAATAGAGCCACCGATTTCTGTAATCACAAAATCATATTCTCCAGACTCACCTAATAAAAAGAGATTCCGTTTGATCTCATCGGTAATGTGCGGAACTACTTGTACTGTCTTACCAAGATACTCACCCTGGCGTTCTTTTGTAATGACATTATTATAGATCCGACCCGTAGTAATGTTATTGGCCCTGGAGGTAGGCACATTGAGAAATCTCTCATAGTGGCCAAGGTCCAGGTCGGTCTCCGCACCATCGTTGGTCACATAACACTCTCCATGCTCATAGGGGTTGAGCGTGCCCGGGTCTATATTAATATAGGGATCAAACTTTTGAATGGTGACTTTAAAGCCCCTGGCCTGCAGTAATTTGCCCAAAGAAGCTGAAATAATGCCTTTTCCGAGTGAAGAAGTTACACCTCCCGTGACGAATATGTATTTAGCTGCAGACATTGGTTAATCGTTACGGGGTGCAAAGGTATGGGTTTAGCCTTAATAAACTACTCACTGATCTGTTCTTGTCTTAGGTAAAAGTTGGAGGTTACAAACTGCTTGTATTCTGTATTTAAAATTTGATACAACGCACCTGATGTCTACGGGTTTGGCTGAAAAGAATAGTATGAGTACTTTAACGGATTGTTTTACCACCCATGAATAAGAGAATCGTGACCAGTAGGTTTCTTTCGATAATCATTGCTTTAGTATCCCTTTCCTTCAGTCAACTAGAATTTAA
>JANNQJ010000044.1:0-2008 GCA_031400675.1 Cyclobacteriaceae bacterium | reverse complement strand
ATGATGGCCTAATCTGGACTGCTGTGCGAGATTTTTACAAGATTATTTCCGCTAAACATAGCTTCGATTTTTTCGACAAAGACCTTGCATTGCTTTTTTTTAAGTTTATTGATATCAAACGTGCAATCCACTTCACCTTCTCTTCCCCAACTTTTAATTGAAATATCAAGTTCTACTTTATACTGAAATTGAAATTCTTCAACGAATGAGAACAACCTGTCTTTTGCTTTATAATCAATGCCGGTTCCAATGCTAATGAAGCTTACAACAAGTTTGTCTTTTTGATTGTGAGTTATCGATTGCGCATTTATTTGATTTGCTCCAAAAATTAATAATGCAAGAAAGAAAATTTTACTCATATGTCTTTTTTAATAGGCTAACGCAAATATGTAGTGGGCGTTTTCCCTGTTACCTTTCTGAATATCCTGTTAAAGTTGGAAAGATTGCTAAAGCCAGCCTGCCAACAGATTTCCTGGATGCTTACATCTTTTTGAATGATCAGTTTACATGCATTGCTTATCCTAACTTCATTTAAAAAATTGGTGTAGGTCTTCCGTGTTCTCATTTTGAAGTATCGGCAGAAAGCCTCTGTAGAAAGATTGGCAACGTCAGCCACTTCGTTGATGTAGATTTTACGATAGCTTTCGCGAAATGTAAACTGAAGAATTTCATTCATTCTTTTTCCTTCACGGTGAGAGTAGTCAGGATTATGTGAAGAGACACTTAATGTCTTCAACTCTTTTGTACTTGCCAACTTATTAAGAATCTGAAAAAATGATAGAAGTTTATCCAACCCTTTCTGTTGATGTATTTGCTGAATAAGATGGATAACAGACTCTTTAGTGATGCCGGTCACTTTAAGTCCCCGTTCTGCCCGTTTGGAAAAATTCCGAACAGATTCCAGTTCATCCAATTCCCAAAAGTGCTCCCCAAAATAATTTTCATCAAAATATATAGAGTATGAATGAGCCTTTAGCCTGCTTTTAGCTTGATAATAAATATCATCGTTACGGAACACATGTGCTTGTCCGCTTCCTATAATATATAATTCCCCAGGTTCAAACCTTCCCACGTAATCACCAGCGATTAGTGTGCCCGAACTTTTTACGATGAGCATTATCTGTATTTCAGGGTGTTGATGGAGTTCGTCATAGAAATAGGTCAACTGGTCATCCTGAAAGCGGAAAGCTTGTTTCGATATTTTGGGTACATTGAAGGGTACAACCTTCATAGGATTATATTGATTGGATTGAGAGGTATTTAGTGTAAAAATAGTCAAAATAATATCGGTATTGATTAGTTTGAGTGACACATGAATTTGTTGGGATACCTTAACTTTGAATCATATTAAAATATAAATACGTATGAGTATTCAATGGAAAGGCGTTTACCCGGCACTTACAACAAAGTTTACCACCGATGATAAACTTGATTTTAATCTCTTTGAGAAAAACTTAAACGCACAGTTAGACGCTGGTGTTGATGGAGTGATCTTAGGTGGCTCGTTGGGCGAAGCCAGCACTTTAGAAAATAGCGAAAAGCTTGAGCTATTAAAATTTGCTGTGAAGAAAGTGGCCGGTAAAGTGCCAGTGCTAATGACAATTGCCGAAGGCAGCACACGACATGCAGTTACTCTAGCAAAAGAAGCCGAAGCATCAGGGGCCGAAGGATTGATGGTTTTGCCTCCAATGCGTTATAAATCTGATCATCGCGAAACAGTAACTTTTTATAAGACAGTGGCCGATGCTTCACGTTTACCAATATTAGTGTATAATAATCCTGTAGATTATAAAATTGAAGTGACGCTGGATATGTTTGCGGAGCTTGTCGAGAAGCCAACCATTCAGGCTGTGAAAGAATCCACTCGAGATGTTTCAAATGTCACCCGAATGATCAATCGGTTTGGCAATCGCTTTAAAGTACTTTGCGGTGTAGATACCCTTGCTATGGAGGAATTGGTGTTGGGTGCTGATGGATGGATTGCGGGGCTAGTATGTGCTTTTCCGAA
>JANNQJ010000043.1:0-4343 GCA_031400675.1 Cyclobacteriaceae bacterium | reverse complement strand
AATCAGACAATTCGTAATAGGTTGGAGTAACAAAAGAAACTCCTATCTGTGCAAAATTCGCCAACCGGTAAATCAAGCCAAGTGTAAGATTAATGCCGGTACCATCAATCAGGATATCTTCATTTAGTTCAAGATTGTTTAAAGGATCATAACTAGGCGATTCACTGAAACTAAAATCAGACTCATTATATGAAGTGGAGTATTCGTAACGTAAAGTAGTAATGCCAACGGAAGCACCAAAAAATAACTTATCCTTGAAGTTTCCTCCATACGCCAAAGACCATTGGTATTGAGCGCCTTTCACATTTACTTTTTGAGCCCGATTGAGAGTCCGAATTTCTTCTACTCCGTTGTTCCACAGCGTGTCTAATTCAGAAAAGTAGTTTGTATAGTCTAAGTAATCATCTTCAGTAAAAGGATTTGGGTATGGGTCCGCTTCTGAATATGGATTGATAAGAAATGTCAGATACGCCAACCCTTCAGGTACATCAAAACTTAAAAGCGGAGTATCTTCATACGGGTTGGGAAGTTCATTAATAGCGTAACCGGCAGCACGTTCTTTGAAATAATCAACAATGGAGGAGATATCATCAACACCCTCATACTGAAAAGTTGTATTGAAATCATTTACTCGTGTCATACTCACACCAAACGAGCCGCCCAGAAATCCTTTTTTCTCTTGAGGGAGATGATGCACATAACTTAGTCCGGGAATATTGAAAACGTTTTTTGAGTCGCCTGACTTTGTTCCTAAGTGTTCTGCTTCTGTTTTGTAGGTATTTAGTGCCGGACTAAAAGTAAACTCCGAACGGTTGTACATTCCTAATCCTGCAGGGTTTGAAAGAGCAGAACTAAAATCTCCACCTAACGCCACCTGTGCTCCACCCATAGCTTGTATTCGCGCACTACCACCAGGTTTCGTCCTGCTGAACAAAAGCGCATTCTCAACAAATCCTTGCGTCCATCCCTGGAACCCTGAGGACATAAGAATAACATAGAGGCACAGCCTGGTTATTAATTTCATATCTACAAACGTTAGGAATTAATCTCTTCCTCTGGATCGCGGTGTTGATGAACTGCCCGAAGACCTTGAAGGTGTACTACCACCAGACGAACTTCGCGAAGGAGCGGAGTACGTTGGCTTACTTTCCCGCGAGTTGGAATTATATGAATCGCGAGTCCTTGAATTATTAGTTGCGCCTGGCCTTGCATACCGGTCGATTGAATAAGCATCTGTAGTTGTTGTCACTCTGCGGAATGGTTTTACATAATATTCATCCACTGATTGACGTGAGCGACCACTGGTACTTCCATTTGCATTGGAAGAAACCCGTTCGCGAGAACGCGGAGTGGGTGTGACTATTGCGGAATGACGTGATGGACGTTTTCCGTAATTAACATTCGAAGACTCTGAACCGCCAGAATAATAGTAAGGATTTCCATAATAATTCGAATAATATGGAGCGTAATAAGAGGGGTAATAACTATACGGATTGTAATACGAATTGCCATAGCCCATATTTCCCCATGTATAACTCATGGAAAGGTTCCAGCCTGAACCACCATAGTACGGACTCATCCATGGATTACAAGAACCATAATACGGGCTGTATAAGGAATTATAATTATTATAGGCAGACCCGTATCCATAATTATTGCCGTAGTTCAAGTTATTGTTGTTCCAATTATTATTGTAGTTGTTGTAATTACTTGAACTATAACTATCGTATGTGTTGGGTGCATACCCCTCTACATAGTAGTTCTGCTCATCTTCGCTTGCCTGTTCAGAACTTGAGCGCGAAATATATTCAGGGTTTACATTGCGGGCTGAATAGCTGTCGGTAGGGTTAACATTTTCTACAACTTCCTCTTCATTCTCATCGAAATGCTTTTTCTTAAATTCTTTGTAATCACTATCAATTTTATCGTTCGCAGAAGAAGTAGCATTTTCAGCCTTAAATTTTTCACGGTCTTTTGATGTGAAATACATGTCGTCATTTTCGGAACGTTGTGCTACTACCTGAAGCGACATCATTCCGATAACTATTAGGATCAAACTTCCCATCACAATTCTTGTTTTCATATTGCCGGTATTTTAGCTGTTAAAGCAATAACGTTTAAACTGCCAAAAAGTATTCCTTAAAACTACAAAAATGAGGGAGTAAAGCCTATTTATTACCTCAACCCCTTTATTCCCATCCATCCTGCTTTATATTTGCCGGAATGATTTTAATAGGACAATAATTATACCAACATGGGCAAAGAAATTCCAAGCCGAAGTGAAGATTACTCGCAGTGGTACAATGAGTTAGTGAAAAAGGCAGATTTGGCTGAGCATTCGGATGTACGGGGTTGTATGATCATTAAGCCTTATGGTTACAGCATCTGGGAAAAGATGCAGCAAGCACTTGATAAGATGTTTAAAGACACCGGGCATGTGAATGCTTACTTCCCACTTTTTATTCCTAAATCATATCTGGCCCGTGAAGCGAGTCATGTAGAAGGTTTTGCGAAAGAGTGCGCTATTGTGACGCACTATCGTTTAAAAAATGCCGAAGACGGAAGCGGTGTTATTGTCGATCCGGATGCAAAACTGGAAGAAGAGTTGATCATTCGTCCAACTTCCGAGACTGTGATTTGGAACGCTTATAAAAAATGGATTCAATCGTATCGCGATCTTCCAATATTAATTAACCAATGGGCCAATGTAGTACGTTGGGAAATGCGCACCCGCCTTTTTCTGAGAACGTCCGAGTTTCTTTGGCAGGAAGGTCATACAGCTCACGCTACATCGAAAGAAGCTGTAGATGAAACATTGCAAATGCTGCACGTGTATGCTGATTTTGCAGAACAGCACATGGCCATGCCGGTAATTAAAGGAAAGAAATCGGAAGGTGAAAAATTTCCAGGCGCCATTGATACGTATTGTATTGAGGGATTGATGCAGGACGGCAAAGCGTTACAAGCAGGCACTTCTCATTTCCTCGGACAAAATTTTGCGAAGGCTTTTGATGTGCAGTTTGCAGGTAAAGATGGCAAGCTTGAATATGTGTGGGGAACTTCATGGGGTGTGAGCACGCGGTTGATGGGTGCGTTGATCATGGCTCATTCCGATGATGATGGATTGGTGTTGCCTCCTAAGTTGGCACCGATTCAGGTTGTGATTGTTCCTATTTTTAAAAGTGAAGATGAGTTAAAGGCCATAACAGAAAAAATAAATCAGATTACCACTGAACTTCGTAAACACAATATCACTGTGAAATTTGATAGCCGTGATACACAGAAGCCAGGTTATAAATTTGCCGAGTGGGAACTAAAAGGTGTGCCTGTACGATTGGCAATTGGTCCCCGTGATTTACAAAATGGAACAGTGGAAGTAGCCCGAAGGGATACGAAAGCCAAGCAAGTGATGAAAATTGAAGAGGTAGCGGTAAATGTGCTGATGTTGTTAGATGAAATGCAGAAGGATATTTATCAAAAGGCTTTTAAGCTGCGTGAAGAAATGACTACCCATGTGGATAGCTATGATGAGTTTAAAAAAGTGTTGGATAGCAAGGCAGGTTTTGTGATGGCGCACTGGGATGGAACGAAAGAAACGGAAGCCGCCATTAAAGATGAAACCAAAGCCACCATCCGATGCATTCCGTTGGATAGCCCTGAAGAGAGCGGAAAATGTGTGTACTCAGGCAAGCCTTCTGGAAGAAGGGTGCTTTTCGCAAGAGCGTATTAAATAGTCTTTAACTGTAATTTTTGTGATTGGAGTGATTACTTTGATTATCAACGGAATGAAATCAGCTTTACTGTGTGAGAGAAAGTAATCAAGACAATCATTGAATCATACAAATCATAGTTCAGACAATGGTAATTTTCGTACCTTTAAACTCCTTAGTAAACTAATATGCTCATGTGGTTGATAATTGCTGCGTTGATTCTTGTCGGATTACTGCTCATAATTGTTGAAATCGTGTTTATTCCTGGAACAACCGTGGTAGGATTGTTCGGACTGATTTTCACGATCGTGGGTATTATTTTTAGCTACAATCATTACGGAAGCGAAATTGGGTTTTATGTGTTACTGGGAACCTCGCTCATTACGGCCGGCACGCTTTATTTAAGTTTCAGAAAGGGTGCATGGAGTAAATTTTCGCTCAAGAACAGTATTGATAGTAAAGTGAATGAAGGAATTACGAATGAATTAGAAGTGGGTGCAGTTGGTAAGGCGGTCTCTGCCTTGCGGCCGATGGGCTCAGTAGAGTTTAATGGAAGAATATTCGAAGTAAAATCGAATGGAGAATATTTTAATTCAGGGACAATGGTTAAGATTGTTAAAATACAATTGAACG
>JANNQJ010000042.1:0-5374 GCA_031400675.1 Cyclobacteriaceae bacterium | reverse complement strand
CATCGAACGTATTTTCGGAAAAAAAGTAGCCCGTATTATCGATGTCGGGTAACTCGATATCGGTATCTTCGACAACATCGTGCAGCAGGGCAGCTACAATAGAGGTTGTTCCCAGGCCAATTTCCTCTACACAAATTTGTGCGACTGCTAATGGATGGAAAATGTAAGGCTCTCCTGATTTCCTACGCATGTCTTTATGCGCTTCGAGCGACATGGTAAAAGCTTTCTTGATAAGCTTGGCGTCTTTGTCTTTAAGAATTGGCTTCGCTTTCCTCAGAAGCTTGCGGTATCGGCTTATGATTTCCCTTTTCTCCTGCTCAATATCTATAACCATTCCTTACTGCAGATTGTACTGTATTGTATGTTAACAAGATTAAAACGAAAAAACTTTATTCTGAATTCAGAATAATCAATAAATTTGCGATCCTTTTTAACGGGTTCCACCGAAAAACATCGGTGAGTATCCCGCAAAGGCGGATGTGGCGTAATTGGCAGCCGCGCCAGACTTAGGATCTGGTGCCGTAAGGCGTGGGGGTTCGAGTCCCTTCATCCGCACAGTTTTTAAAAGCCCTCAAATCTTACTTGATTAAGGATTTGAGGGCTATTATTTCTATTTCATCTACTTAAACGAATTACCCTTTGACTATCACACTTGACAAAAAAAACACGACTGACGGTCTTATTAAAATTAAGGTAACCGAATCGGATTATCAATTGAAAGTGGAAGAAAAAATGAAGGACTATGCCCGTAAAGCCAACATTAAAGGGTTTCGCGCGGGTAAAGTACCAACAGGTGTTATTAAGAAAATGTTCGGCAAATCCATCCTTGTTGAAGAGATCAATCACTTCCTTTCTCACAAGTTATCGGATTATATTAAGGAAAATAATTTAAGAATTATTGGCGAGCCTCTTCCTAACCACGATAAGGCAAACTCCATTGATTGGGATACTCAAAAAGATTTTGAGTTTGAGTACCAGATCGGCATCGCTGAAGATTTTAAGTATGACCTTTCACCAAAGGTTAAAATCAAATCATACCCAATTGAAGTGGATGAAAAAGTAATCAACGAAACGATTGCAGATTTAACCAAGAGATTTGGCAAGGCAGAGTATCCAGAAGTCAGTGAGGTTGGCGATAATTTGTTTGGGTTGCTTACTACCACAGAGGAAGGCGGATTTAAAAATGACGCTGCAGTAATTTCCACAGATAAAATCAGTAAAAAGGAACAAGCAAAATTTGTTGGCGTTAAAAAGGGAGATGAAATCGTTTTTGACATCCAAAAGATTTATGACGATTTAAGTCTAATTGCTCAATTGCTAGATGTATCGGAAGATGTTGCAAAAAAGACAACCGGAAAGTATACATTAAAGGTTGACAACATTAATCGTGTTGAGCCCGCTGCAATAAACCCCGAATTTTTCGATCGCGTATTTGGTAAAGATACAGTGAAGAATGAAGAAGAGTTTAACGCTAAAGTAAAAGAAACGATTGGTCAGAATTATAAGCGTGAATCTGATTTCTTCCTCGAGCATCATATTGAAGATCATTTTATTAATACTACCAAAATCAATATTCCTGAAGGTTTTCTGAAAAACTGGTTAAAAGCAACCAGCGAAGGAAAAGTTACAGATGACGTTCTAGCTAAGGAATTTGATGCATACACCCGCAACCTGAAATGGGATTTGATCAAAAGTAAAATAGCAGAAGATTCTAAAATCAGCGTAGAGGCAGAAGAAGTTAGGGCGCGCGCAAAAGAGGTCATTGTAGCTCAATTTGGTGGCGCAGCTTTCGCAGAACAATTGCAGGATAAATTGGACGGCATTACGGAGAATTACCTTTCTCATGAAAATGGTCAGAATTTCATGCGCATTTACAACCAGTTGCGTAATGATAAGATTATGAAACACATCCGTGAGCATGTTACATTGGTAGATAAAAAAGTGAGCGTTGACGAGTTCAAGAAAATCGTGCTGGAACACAAGCACTAAGCACTTTACAATAAATCTGACTTCAGGCCGACTATGGTTTTATCCCACGGATAAAACCATTTTTATTTAAAATCAGTTATAACGAGGTTATCAGGAATTTAGTAACCTTGTATAGGATTAATGTTCAATAATTCAGTAAACTAGTAACGTAAAGAACCTTTAATATGAACCAACATAACGAATTCAGAAAGTACGCAGTGCAGCACATGGGTATGAGTGGAAACACCATTGACAGTTACGCTCAGCAAATCGAAAATATGACGCAGTACGTCATTGAGGAACGTCCTGGTAATTTCAGGGCGATTGACGTTTTCACGCGCCTTATCTCCGATCGTATTATCTTCCTGGGTATGGGCATTGACGACCAGATTGCGAACCTCATCACCGCGCAGTTACTTTTCCTCGAATCGGCCGATCCTAAAAAAGATATTATTATGTATGTGAACAGTCCGGGTGGTTCGGTTTATGCCGGCTTGGGTATTTATGATACCATGCAATACGTTAACCCGGATGTAGCAACAATTTGCACGAGCTTAGCAGCTTCTATGGGAGCCGTGTTATTAACAGCAGGGGCTCCGAAGAAACGTTCCGCATTACCTCATGCTCGGGTTATGATCCATCAGCCGATGAGCGGTATGCAAGGTCAAGCCTCTGATATGGAAATATCTCTGAGGCAAACGCTGGAGGTGAAAAAAGATCTTTATAACATTCTTGCCAAACACAGTAACCAGAAATACGATAAAATCGAAAAAGACTCTGATCGCGATTATTGGATGCGGGCAGCAGAGGCCAAGGAATACGGCCTTATTGACGAGGTTTTAGAGCGGAAGAAGTAATTCGGGAATTTGTTGATGTGCTGATGAACTGATTAATTGGTATATTTGCATTTAATAGTATGTGCATCAGCACATTACCGAATTACTAATCATCGAATTAAAAATGGCTGAAGTAACCTGTTCATTTTGCGGAAGAAATAAGAAAGATGTGGACCTGATGATCTCGGGTATCCATGCACACATTTGTGATAAGTGCGTTACCCAGGCCAATCAGATTTTACTGGAAGAGAAAAAAAGTAAAACCGAAGCCGGGTTTACCCCCAATTTCAAACTCATTAAACCACGTGAGATTAAAAAATTTCTAGATGAATATGTAATCGGTCAGGACGAGGCTAAGAAAGTAATGTCGGTTGCTGTTTACAATCACTATAAGCGTTTGATGCAGCGTAATCTCGATACTGAGATTACGATAGAAAAGTCGAATATTATCATGGTTGGGGAAACCGGAACGGGTAAGACTTACTTGGCGCGGACTCTTGCCAAATTGCTTCAGGTACCCTTTTGTATAGCCGATGCTACCGTACTTACTGAAGCAGGTTATGTGGGTGAGGATGTTGAAAGTATTTTAACTCGCCTATTGCAAGCAGCTGATTATAATGTAGAAGCTGCAGAGCGTGGTATCGTATATATTGATGAAATCGATAAGATCGCCCGGAAATCTGATAATCCTTCTATTACGCGTGATGTAAGCGGTGAAGGTGTTCAACAGGCATTACTAAAATTATTGGAAGGCACCGCAGTGAATGTACCTCCACAAGGAGGACGCAAGCATCCTGATCAAAAGATGATCACCGTTAATACGGAGAACATCCTTTTTATCTGTGGTGGTGCCTTTGAAGGCCTCTCCCGATTTATTGCTAACCGGTTGAATACAAGGCCTTTGGGGTTTGCATCATCTTCCGGACTGCATCCAAACGATATTGATAAAGAGAATCTAATTCAATTTGTTACAGCGCTTGATTTAAAAAGTTTTGGCCTGATACCTGAACTCATTGGTCGTTTGCCTGTGGTTTCTTTCTTGAATCCTCTTGATAAAGAAGCGCTGAAGAAAATTCTGACAGAACCAAAAAATGCACTAGCCAAGCAATACAAAAAACTATTCGAAATCGAAGGCATTCAACTGGAGTTTAAAGATGGTGCACTTGATTTTATTGTAGAGAAAGCTGCAGAATTCAAGCTGGGTGCACGTGGTCTTCGGAGTATTTGCGAAGCTATCATCAACGATGCCATGTTTGATCTTCCCTCCGAAAAGGGTGTTGAACGTCTCGTGATTACAAGGGCTTACGCAGAAGAGAAATTCAGCCGTTCACAATATAGTAAGCTGAAGGTAGCGTAGACCTCACCCCCAACCCCTCTCCAGAGGAGAGGGGAGTTTGAGATATTCGGTAATCAACCGTGCAGTGTTTTCGGAAGCCGATCCGGTATCCAGTATTCTAATTACTTCTTCATATCCCTTTAGGATGGATTCCCGATAATCTGAGTCTTCGAGTACGCTTTTGATTTCATTCAAAATCTTTTCTTCGGATGCATTCTCTTGAATTAATTCCTTTACCACTTCCCGTTCTGCAACCAGGTTAACTAATGAAATAAACGGAACTTTAATTACCATTTTTCCAATGCGATAACTGAATGCACTGGTTTTGTACACAACAACCTGAGGTACTTTAAACAATGCAGTTTCAAGCGTAGCAGTACCAGAGGTAACAATGGCTGCCTGTGCACATGTCAATAGGTCGTACGTGGCATTATTGATAAATCGAACATTTGAAAGTCCTTTCAGCGGAGCATAAAGCTCTTCACTTAAATTGGTTACGGTGGCTAAACCGAATTGAACATGAGGCAATTTCAATGCAACCCTTGCCATCAGCGGTATCATTCGCTGAAGTTCCTGCTTACGGCTACCTGGTAACATTGCAACAAGTTTACTGTCAGTTTTTAGATTGTTCTTACTCAGAAAGCTTTCATCATGTTGATGGGCTTTCACAGCATCCAATACAGGGTTACCGACATAGTCTACATTCCAATTATACTTTTTAAAAAAGGCTTTTTCGAATGGAAGGATCACAAACATCCTGTCGACATTCGCCTTCAGTTTCAATGCCCTGCTTTGGTTCCATGCCCAGACTTTAGGCGAGATATACCAGAAGACCTTGAATCTATTTTTCCTGGCAAACTTTGCCATACGCATGTTGAACCCAGCGTAATCAATCAAGACAATGACATCAGGTTTGAACTTGAGAATATCCTCCTGACATTGTTTCAATTTCTTTGAAATTGTTCGCAGGTTAACCAACACCTCGGCAAAGCCCATGAAGGCCAGTTCCTTATAATGAACAACTACCTCCATACCGGCTGACTCCATATAGTCTCCACCAAAGCCTCTGAATGAAGCTTCAGTATGATAAGTCTTTAATGCTTTTATAAGATTACCTCCGTGAAGGTCGCCTGAACGTTCCCCTGCTATCAGATAAAATTTCATCTGGACCGAAGATGAGGGTTCTTCATTTCTCACCAAAATATTCGACAAAGTTTCTGGGTGTTTCGTAGAG
>JANNQJ010000041.1:0-8490 GCA_031400675.1 Cyclobacteriaceae bacterium | reverse complement strand
CTGTGGCTGAGTTCCGGTATCCACTCCATCTCCTCCACCCTCTTTCAGGTCATCGTTGCTGACCGATTTTTTTCTTCTGGGGCGCTGGCCGTCAAAACTCATTTTACCAATGCGGTAACTGATGTTGATACGGAAGCTCATATTATAAAATTCGTTCACACTGTTTTGAGTAATGGTTGGTGTGATCACCTCCGTTCTGATTTTCATCGATGAGGTCAGGAAGTTTTCTGCAGCAAAACCAATGTTTCCTCTTTTATTATTGAAGTCCTTCTTAATGCCGAAACTATACATTCCAAATCCACCTTGTGATCCCTGAAGCTGAACCTTGTTTCCACGGTACATGCCAAAAAACTGCAGGCCCCAACCTTTACCAAGGTTGTAGTTTCCAAAAAGTCTTCCCATGGCTACCCAACCTTCATTACTGGCGGCAAGTAAGGGGTCGGTCAGGTTGTTATCCAACTTCGCATAGTAGACATCGCCACCACCATTAAGCGAAAATTTTGAGCCAATGTTTACGTTCGCGAAAAAATTTAAACCGTAAGCGTTTTCCTCGCCAATGTTTTGGTACTCGGTGATGATGGTATCGCCTACAGTAGTTCTTACGCTTTGAATTGCCCCAGTCGTGTTTCTCACAAAGGCTGTAAAATTCAAAGAAGTGCCTTTGATGAAGGTACTATACCCCAGCTCATAATTGTTGGTATACTCCGGATCCAAACTTGGGTTACCAACCGCTATATTCAATGGGTTGGATGCCTGAATGTTAGGATTTAAAAACTGAATAGAGGGGCGCTGTATCCTTCTGTTGTAAGCAAGCTTTACCGTACTTCCATTCTTTATTTTTTTAGACAAGTTTATGCTGGGCACCAGTATTCCATATGATGGAATTTCTGTGTTAGCATTTTGTGGATTTTCAAAATCCGTGTTTGCGAAGTCGGCATTGATGGTTGTGTATTCATATCGTGCTCCTGCTTTAAAACTGTAGGACTTTTTAGTTGTTAGCGTATAAGAAAAATACCCTGCTGTCACATTTTGATCGTAGTTAAATACGTTAGATGCAAGTGCATTATCTTCTACGGGTACAAAAACAGCGTCTGATCCGTTTGCACCAAAATATTTATAATCACTCGACACCTTGCGTAGAATATTCTTGCCACCCAACTCAATCATTTGATTCGTGCTGACAGGAGTTTGATAATCAAATTGTAAAGTCATCTCCTGATTTGTGCTATTGTTAATATTTTTAATCAGGCTGTCTACTGCATTGGTGGAATCGAAAATCGTATTCAAAAAATCATTGTTGCGGTTATTGAAACTGTACTGCGTTGAGAAACTTAATTCACGTTGAGGCTTTTCATAGGTATGTGTAAAGTCTAAACTAATGTCAATGTTACCGGACTCATCAACCGTTTCGGTGTCGCGAATCTCAGAGCTGATTTCATCACCAAAACTATCATAAGACCTTCTGATTAAATCATCCTGGAAATCGTTGATGTTACGAACACCGTACCTTACCGAAGCGGCCAGGTAGTTATTTTTACTAATGTCATAGTCCCAACCCAACGTATACCGGCCAAAGAGATTATTTCTTCGTGTATCTGCTTCTTGCGTATTGAGTAAACCATTGATGTACTGGTCGTTTTCAAAACCGCCTTTAATATTATACCCCGCTCTTCCAAACCCACCCAGCGAAAAGCCCATTTTTCCTGTTCTATAACTCCCATTCAAACCCAAATTAGATCCGCGTAGGCCGATCCCCGCATCAATGCCAAGCGTGGCACCCTGCATGGTATTTTTCTTCGTGATAATGTTAATGATACCGGCCGATCCTTCCGCGTCATACTTTGCAGAAGGTGATGTAATCACTTCAACTGATTTAATCTGATCGGCAGGAATTTGCTTGAGTGCATCGGCCACACTTCCCGCAGTGATGGTAGAAGGTTTATTATTGATTAATACTGTGATATTCGAATTTCCTCGCATGGATACATTACCATCCATATCCACTGAAAGCATGGGCACTCTTTTCAATACATCAGTAGCATCACCTCCTGCGGTTGTTTTATCATTTTCAGCGTTGTAAATCGTGCGGTCAACTTTTTCTTCAATTAACTGACGCTGCCCTTCTACCACTACTTCGTTTAACACTTTTGCAATTGTTTGTAGTTTAATGGTGCCCAGGTTGACATCGCCTTTCTTATCAATCACTATATTCTTAATGATGTTAGTTTCATACCCAATAAATGTGATCGCAACTGTATAGGTACCTTCAGCAATTTTGATAATGCTAAATTTTCCCTGATCGTCACACACAGCACCGTCAATTGGTTTCCCTGTTTTGGGATCAATGAGGGCTACGTTCACAAACTCTACAGGTTTGTTATTTTCTGCATCAATAATACTTCCCGAGATTTTGCCACTTCCTTTGGGGGTTTCAGGCGCACTTGGATTTTGAGCAAAACCCGCTAAAGTGGTGTTTAAAATTAGAATAAGCGTGACTAATATTTTCATTTCTTAGGATGTGCAACAGTTTATAGACTATTAAACAGGAAAGAAAATTTATTGTTGCTCCATACACCATGATTATCAGACCTTCAGGTTGTTTTAACTGGGCAGCTCAGTCTCAAAGGTAGGGCAAAGTGTTGCGATCTGTCGATCAAATTTTGTGAACGGTAGAAAAATGTATCGGAAAGTATGCTTTCCGTTAGACGGAACGCTCAACCTGAAATATTCATAATAAAAAAGTCCGCTTCTGCGGACTTTTGTGGAGAATATCGGATTCGAACCGATGACCTTCCCGTCCATAGACGGGACGCTATAGACCTACGTTGCTATTAATGCCTCAATATATTTCCTGCTCTTTCTGCTCTTAATTTCCCGTTCATGTCTTATTGCCTCAGTTCGAGAAGTGTAGATTTCATTATAAACCAAGATCCAGTGAGAACAATTTTTAGAGAATTTTCCACCCTTATTGTGATTGTGTTCATACATCCTTTTTTCTAAATCATCTGTTTGCCCGATGTAATACTTATCACACTTTGTAGAATATAGGATGTAGACGAAATAATGCATTATAGAAAAGTCCGCGATTCGCGGACTTTATGTGGAGAATATCGGATTCGAACCGATGACCTCTTCCATGCCATGGAAGCGCTCTAGCCAGCTGAGCTAATCCCCCGATTTGTGAATGAGGTTGCAAATATATTTCAAAATCCCATCCATGCAAAGACAATCAAACCAGCACAGAAGCATAGAAAAAATTTGGTTTAAAAAGCTTCAAATTCCCCACGAATTTTTTTTTCTTCTGGCTTCCAAACTACTAATTCCCTTTGTGAATAATTTGAATGCAATGGGCTTACACAATTATATAACTTGATATTTTAATAAATCTGAATTTTTAAAGTAAATTTAGTATTACCAAAACCCTAAACCCAAATCTTTATGATTATTAAGAAAGCGATTCGCTACGCAAGTTATTTGCTTGTTTTTTTTGGATTGACCTCAATAGAAGCCTGTAAGGATGACGATGATGGTGACCTATGCTATAAGTGTGATGGGGAAGATTACAACGGGGATCCTATCAATGAAACTTATTGCTTCTCCGATTACAAAGATGATTATACGAAGGCCGAGTTTAATGAACTGATAGAGTATATGAATGACTATGGAGCCAGCTGTTCGAAGAAGTAGCGAAATAATTAAATATTGAACTTATGATACTTAAGAAAACAATTCGTTTTGTAAGTTATGTGTTGGCTTTTTTAGGTCTGGGTTCGGCCCAATCCTGTAAAGACGATGAACCATCGGGCGAGCTTTGTTATAGATGCACCTGGACCGATACGTATGATGGCGATACATATTCCTATTCAGACACGTTCTGTTTTGAAGATGCACAAAATTATTACCCAGAATTAACAAAAACTGAGTTTACTCAATACATTGACTATTTTGAAAGTCAGTATGACGATGCAGTTTGCAAAAAGAAATCTTTGCAATGATCTATGAGGTTTGAGAAAATTGAAGATTTTAAATCGCCAGTAGATAAAATTCAGTATCGCCTTACAAGCAAAGTAATTCAACCTCTAAACTGGGTTGTCAATAAAATTTTAGCGCTCATCCGGGACCTAAGATTTTTTCAGTATACCCTGAAGTTTGGCCAACGCCCTGATGATGTTTACATCTGCACGTTTATGAAGTCAGGTACTACACTCATGCAAATGATCCTGTACCAAATGACAACAAGCGGTGAAGTAGACTTTGATCACATTTATGAAGTTTCACCCTGGATACGGAATGATGCATTCAAGGGTAAACCTCCTCTGAATTTTCCTTCTCCCAGAATTATCAAATCGCACGATCCATATGAAAGGTTTGAAAAAGGCACCAAGGGTAGGTTTATTCACGTAATTCGTAACGGAAAGGATGTTGCCGTATCGCTCTTCTACCAGAATAAAAACTACATTAATTCAGAAATTAAATTGGAAGATACTTTTAAAAATTTCTTTGTGCGAAAAAGCCGGATGAATTGGTTTTCGTATAGCAGAAAATGGCTTGAGAATAGAAAACAATTTAATATTCTCTATATACGATATGAGGATCTGATTGAGAGCAAAGAAAAGACAATCAAAATTATTGCTGAATTTTTAAACCTTACGTTGACTCCTGAAATTATGACGAGGATTCTTGAAAGAAGTTCCTTCGAATTCATGAAGCAACATGAAGATAAGTTTGGTGAACAACCTGTTGAGCGTGTGTACAATCAGTTTATCAGGAAAGGGAAAAAAGGCGAAGGCGAAGAATATTTAAATGAGCAACAAAAGAAGTTCTTTCAGGAGCAATTTGATAAGCAACTTGCCACGAATTTAAGTGGTTTTTAAGGTAATTTAAATGCTCTGAGGTTACTCAGAGCATTTTTTTCTCATGTCGAGGTGAGAAGATTCGAACTTCCGACCCCCACGTCCCTAACGTGGTGCGCTAACCGGGCTGCGCTACACCTCGAAAATTAACTGCCCAAGTAATTGAATTCATCTCAAATAAATTGGGCTGCAATATTAATCATAAGATTAATCCTGCCAAAGAAAATTTGTACAGATGAAATTACTTCTTATCCTGTTTCAACGAGCGGAAGAATTTTGCCCAGTTGAACGGGTTGAACAACGGGTTGGTGATGGGTGCATACTGTGAGCCTTGAGAAGCAGCCATTTGACTTAAATAATATCGTTGGTTTTGTGGCCCATCCATCGGTGTTGTCTTCAACATCAGGGCGAGTAACTCCTGGTTCAGGTTTTTTCTATCAATATTCTGGTCTTCCGTAGGAATATTAAGTGCCAGTACAGCTTCCTTAAAAATCTCTTCAGTAGGAAAAGGCATAATCTCAACGGCCTGCAAATAGGTTACATCCTGAATCATTTGAATGATCAGTGTCAGGTATTCATTGGGGTGGTCGGGCACTACATACGATTGTCTTTCGTAGCCAACATAACTGATGATGATGCTATCACCTACCAATACAGGCATGGAGAAAAATCCAACACCATTCGTGTTTGTTCCTCTGCCAGCCTTGGGAACATAAATGTTAACACCCGGAAGCTGCGTAGCAACCGCTTCATCATCAAGCCCTAACACCACACCCGAAAGTTGAATTACCCTGCGCTCCTTTTGTGCATAGGCTTTTTGACTAACTACCGCAATGAGCAGGGGAATGACTAAACTGAAAATGAGCGATTTTCTCACGCCAACTTACCTTTTATATTTTCGCAAGGTCAAAAATACGGATTACCTGTATAAGCGCCTAATTTCAATATCTTTGATGGATGAATTTGGAATAAAGTTGCATGCGCCTTAAAAACTTTAATCTATTGCTGGGTTCGCAAATTTTCAAGGCCTGTGCCGATGAATCACGCCTGCGTATACTAAACCTGATTTTTACAAACGGGGAAACATGCATCACCGATCTGGAGAAAATTTTGGAATATACCCAGGCAAAAACATCACGTCATCTCATTTACTTAAAAAATGCCGGCATATTAACGCACCGCAGGTACAACCATTGGGTTTTTTATCAAGTGAAAGACGAGGTATATGAAATCATTAAACAGATTTTTCAATTTTTGCGGAAAGACCAGCAACTACTGAACGATCAACAGCTGTATCAAACCTTGTTTTCCAACCGTGAGTTGGCCATTAACAAAATGCAACGCGATGAGTGGCAAAAGCCAAACCCTTAAATGTAATGACCTTAGTAAAAGAACAACTCAAATGTATTTTTTTTGATCTGGATCACACGTTGTGGGATTACGAATCGAACTCGAGGGAAACTCTTCAAGAGCTCTTTACGATCCATTCGCTTCAGGAAAAAGGAGTAGCCGATTTTGATGACTTCAACAAAGAATTTAGGCGGGTTAATGCTGCTCTGTGGGAGTTATACGATCATGGAAAAATTGGTAGCGAGGTAATTAGAGAAGAACGATTCAAACAAATACTGGAAGCTTTTCAAGCGTATGACAAGAAGCTATCAGACGAACTCTCGCATGAATATTTGTACACGTGTCCCAAGAAAAGCAATCTCATGCCGTATGCTTTCGAGACCCTTCAATATTTATCAAGTCGATATAGGCTTTCTATTATTACAAATGGATTTGAGGAGATTCAAAACACAAAGCTAAACTCCGGAAATCTCCATCAGTTTTTCGATCATATAGTAACATCGCAAAAGGCAGGTCATAAAAAGCCGGCAGCTGAAATTTTTGAGTATACATTAAATCGGAACGGAATAGCTCCTCACGAAGCAGTTATGATAGGCGATAATTTAATTACGGATATAGGTGGTGCCCGTAAAGCTGCTATACAGCATGTATTTTATAACCCTGAGAAACTCTCACATCAGGAAGATGAAATTGTGGAAATTGAATCTTTACTTGAGTTACAGAGTTTCTTGTAGCGCAATCGAGGTGGAGGGTTAAAAAATTATACCTTTGGCTAGCTGATTTCCAGCATCTTAAATTTTGAATCTTAAACCTTAAATAAGTTATGTCCAACGGTTTTTTTAAAGTTCCTTATCCTAAAAACGAGCCTGTTTTATCGTATGCTCCCGGCACGAAAGAGCGGGAGCAACTCAAGAAAGCCCTTGAAGAAGCGCGTGCCAGGCAATTGGATATCCCCATGTACATTGGAGGTGATGAAGTTCGCACAGAAAAAAAAGTAAAGCTGAGTCCTCCCCATGATCATCAACATACTCTGGGTCATTTTCATGAAGGCGACAAAGGCCATGTTGAGCAAGCTGTTACCGCAGCGTTAAATGCGAAAGAACTTTGGTCAAACCTGAGTTGGGAATATCGGGCAAGTATTTTTTTAAAAGCAGCCGATTTATTAGCAGGCCCGTATCGCTATGCAATCAATGCTGCTACTATGTTGGGTCAGTCCAAGAATGCGTACCAAGCAGAGATTGATGCTGCTTGTGAGTTGATTGATTTTCTGCGATTCAATGTTTATTTCATGTCGGAAATTTATAACGATCAACCCGAGTCATCTCCTGGAGTATGGAATCGTATTGAATATCGTCCGTTGGAAGGATTTGTTTTTGCACTTACCCCTTTCAACTTCACTGCCATTGCCGGAAACCTCCCGACCAGTGCTGCGATGATGGGTAACACCGTAGTTTGGAAACCAGCAAACACGCAGATCTATGCAGCCAATGTAATTATGCAGGTGCTGAAAGAAGCTGGACTGCCTGATGGTGTAATCAATCTTGTATATGTGAGCGGACCTGATGCCGGTGAAGTAATTTTTAATCATAAAGATTTTGGGGGGATTCACTTTACCGGAAGTACGGGTGTGTTTCAGGGCATGTGGAAAACCATCGGAGAGAATATTCAAAAATATAAGAGCTATCCGCGTATTGTTGGCGAAACGGGTGGCAAAGATTTTATTATGGTGCACAAGAGCGCTAATCCAAAAGAAGTTTCAACAGCTATGGCGCGTGGAGCATTTGAATATCAGGGACAAAAATGTTCAGCAGCATCACGGTGCTACATTCCTTCTAATTTGTGGGAGGATGTAAAAAAATATTTGGTGGATGATTTGAAAAGTTTCAAAATGGGCCCTACCGAAGATTTTGGAAACTTCATCAATGCCGTGATTGACGAGAAGGCATTTAATTCAATTACAGGGTACATCGAAAAAGCTCGCACTAACCCGATGAACGAGATCATTGCAGGTGGAAAATACGATAAGTTGAAAGGGTACTTTGTTGAACCCACCGTTATCCTGACAAAAGATCCTTCTTCCATTACAATGTGTGAAGAGATTTTCGGTCCAGTGTTAACTGTGTATGTATATCACGAAGAGAACTTTGAGCAAACACTGGAATTGGTGGACAGTACCTCACCGTATGCACTTACCGGTTCCATCATTGCGAAAGACCGGTATGCTATTGAGATGGCAACCAAGAAGTTGACGCAGTCAGCCGGAAATTTTTACATCAATGATAAGCCG
>JANNQJ010000040.1:0-7518 GCA_031400675.1 Cyclobacteriaceae bacterium | reverse complement strand
CAAAAATGCAAGTGTTTTACCCGATCCGGTAGGTGCCAGCAGCATTAGATTCGTTGAAGAAGCAGATTTTTCAATGACAGCATGCTGCATCTCATTGAGTTCGTTAATGGCTAAATTCTTCAGAAACTCCGCATTGGATGCGCGTAGGTTGTTTTGCATTGCGCAAAGGTAGTGTTATATGCGACTTAGATGATTGCTACTATTTTTCAAACTACATTAATTAACACGATAGCACAATGAGATAGAGATACCGCAACGTCTCGTATTATTAGAGAGTAGTTCAAGTATAAAAAATGAGGCCTGCATGCAGGCCTCATTTTAATGATCCCTGTAGATCAAAAAATTCTTTATGATGTTTTACTTTTTTCCTAATACCATGCCAATAACACCACCGGTTAAACCCATCATGACTGCTACAACCAATGGATCAACTAGTGTTGAAGTAAGATTACTAATGTTGGATGTGCCATACATAGTAAGGTCATATCCGTATCCAAGAATAAGACCTATCACTGCCCCCGCTTGAAGACCAGCGCCAAAAGTTGTGATATTGGCCCATTTGCTAAAGATATAAACAAGCAAATACGCCTGTAGCAAATTACCTAAAGCCAACGACCACCATACCATTTCGGTATCGGAGCGCATTACTCCGGTTGCTGACCCCGAATTAGACATGAAAAAATCCATGAGCAGCATGCCATACAGTAGCCAGCCCAACAAAAAGAATACGACAAATCCCGCAAGGGTTGCCATGATGCGTTTTTTTGCGTCCATAGTTTTGAGGTTTAGTTGATTGAAGATAAGAAATTAATAGAGCTTCAAAAACCTTTGGATGTCACATTTGCTATCTCATTTCCTTCAACGCATTGACAAACACATCAAGTTCAGCCGGTGTGGTATAAATATTTGGTGTGATGCGGCAGCCCTGCACGCCTGCCCCATCGATTGCGACTGTATGAATTTTATACCTCTTCAATAATGTCTCCGCCATATCTTTCGGTGCCATATTCTTGATTCCAATATTTGCGATGCCACAGGATCTTGCCGGATCAGCCGGTGTATTTACCACCACATGTGGTAGCGCTCGTACTCGAGAAGTCCAATAGTTTTGTAAATATCGCAAGCGTGCTTCCTTTCGCTCAGGCCCAACCATGTTATAATAGTCAATAGCATTTGCTATCGCTAAGTCGGTATACACCGGATTGGTGCCGGTATAATTGAGTCGTGAAATATCGTCAGCTGATTTTTCACCGGGTGCCAGCAAGAGCCAAGATGAACAGCTCAACCGTAAAGATTCTAAAAACCTTGAAGAACCTGCATACCAACAGATACCAACAGAAAGATTCTTAGGGTTATTTTTTTTGACCTAAGCTAATACTAGCCACGGTAAAATAGCAATCAACAAACCGATTAAAAACCAAATCAAAAATTTGAGGTCTTCCTTGCCCATAATGGATTGTCTCATGCATTCCCTTTACGGAGTTGGTAATTAAGAGTTTGTCAATTCGGATGAACGGCTAAAGGTTTAACAACTTGTTAACACTTTCATGACTTTTAAAAAGGAAATTGTATACTTGCGGCATCAAAAACCACTGCCTTTCATGACCAAGTTTACCTTCACTGAAAAAAAAGATACCCGCTCCGGCTTTGGGGTAGGACTTCACGAATTAGGACGCAAAAATGCGAATGTGGTAGGCCTTTGTGCCGACCTCACAGGGTCGTTGAAAATGGATGCCTTTAAAAAGGAATTCCCAGAAAGATTTTTCCAGGTGGGAATTGCTGAAGCTAATATGATGGGTCTTGCGGCAGGACTTACCATCGGTGGTAAGATCCCTTTCACCGGTACGTTTGCAAACTTCTCAACGGGCAGAGTGTACGATCAAATCCGTCAATCGATCGCTTACTCCGGTAAAAATGTTAAGATATGCGCCTCTCACGCTGGCTTAACACTTGGCGAGGATGGCGCCACCCATCAGATACTGGAAGACATTGGGATGATGAAAATGCTTCCGCACATGACGGTTATTGTACCGTCCGATTATAATCAAACCAAAGCGGCAACCTTAGCGTTGGGCGATCATCATGGTCCGGCCTATTTGCGTTTTGGCCGGCCAACATGGCCCGTGTTCAACACACCGGACAGACCATTCACGATTGGCAAAGCTGATAAACTTATAGATGGTAAAGACGTGACCATTTTTGCATGTGGCCATATGGTTTGGCAAGCCATTGAAGCTGAAGCTGCATTGGCTGAAAAAGGAATCAGTGTAGAGTTGATTAACATCCATACAATCAAACCGCTGGATGTTGATGCTATACTTTCCTCTGTACAAAAAACAAAATGCGCTGTAACTTGCGAAGAGCACCAAATCAACGGAGGCCTTGGCGATAGCATCGCACAAGTGCTGGGTCGCTTCTACCCTACTGCGATGGAAATGGTAGCTGTAAACGATTCGTTTGGCGAAAGTGGCAAGCCAACAGACCTCTTAAAAAAATATGGTTTGTCTCCTGTGAACATTGTAACAGCAGTAGAAAAAGTAGTGAGCCGAAAGTAGGCATTAGAAATTTCCCTTCATTTTATCTGCCCTAATAGTTTATCTGCTTAAAGTCATGAAGTAGTTGAAAAGTAATTTTTTGTAAAAAAATTAGGTAAAAGCTTCGATTTTTAATCCTGAATTCATTTACTTAATATGTTTTTAACAACTTAACCTTCATTCGATAATCTTAACCACTACACCTATGACAAAATTCTATCGAAGTTGTAAAGCTATTTGCTTAACAGCGGCTTTCACCTTAGTGTTATTTGCTGCTCACAGCCAAGGAGTTACTACCGCCACCATAAGTGGTCAGGTACTTGATGAGGCTGGTGAATCTATGCCTGGGGCATCTGTTGTTGCCATTCACACTCCCACCGGAACACAGTATGGTACAACCTCCAGAAGTGACGGGCGGTTTACGTTACCTAACCTTCGGATTGGTGGCCCTTACACCATTACAGTTACCTTTATTGGGTTTGAACCCCAAAAAGCAGAGGCTGTTTACCTAACCCTTGGCGAGAACCGAAGCTTTCAGTTTGCCGCGAAACAATCTGCCACTGAATTAGGTGAGATTGTAATTGGCGGGTCAACTACTTTCAACTCGGACCGTACGGGTGCTGCATCAGCCTTTGATAATAATACAATCCGCAAACTCCCCACAATTACACGTTCTGCAGCGGATATCTACCGGCTTACGCCATCATCTGATGGAAATTCTTTCGCGGGCAGAAACGATCAATACAATAACTTCTCATTGAACGGTGCCATTTTCAATAACCCCTTCGGACTTGATGCTGCAACACCGGGCGGTCAAACAGATGCACAACCCATATCACTTGATGCCATTGACCAGATTCAAGTATCCGTTGCACCCTATGATGTTACGCAAGCTGGATTTACCGGTGCGGCAATCAACGCGGTAACGAAAAGTGGTACCAATAATCTGGAAGGAACTGTGTTTGGGTTTTACCGCTCCGATGCATTAACGGGATCGAAAGTAAGGGGTGAAAGCATTGTTGTTCCGGATTTAACACAGCTTCAAGCCGGCTTTAGTATTGGCGGCCCGATCGTAAAAGATAAAGCATTCTTCTTCGCGAACTTTGAAATAGAAAGAAGAGATGACTTAGGTTCAAGCTTTAGAGCAGCAAGACCGGGCCTTAGTGGTGAAGACGTTTCCAGAGTACAGGCTTCCGACCTTGAAGCAGTAAGCGATGCCCTTTTTAACGAGTTTGGATATGAAACCGGAGCGTACGAAGGCTTCATTCATGAAACCAACAATCAAAAAGGAATTGTAAAGTTTGACTGGAACGTTAGCAAAAGTCATACACTCACAGCAATCTATAATTTCCTAGATGCTTCAAAACAAAAACCAGCTCACCCTTCCGCTATTGGTAGACGTGGTCCGGATGCAACTACCCTGCAATTCTATAATTCAGGTTATCAGATCAACAATAAAATAAATTCGGGGCTTGTAGAATTGAAATCAATTTTCGGAAACAAATATTCTAACAAATTTCAAATTGGTTTCACTCATTTTGATGACAGTCGAGATCCCTTTAGTACACCATTTCCTGTCATTAATATTAATGAAAATGGAATAAGGTATATCGTAGCTGGGCACGAACCATTTTCGATTAATAATACCTTAGACCAGAAAGTATTTCAATTTTCTGACAACTTCGATGTGTATGTAAAAAGCCACACGCTTACGTTCGGAGTTTCTTTTGAAAAATTCTCGTTTGATAACTCCTTCAACCTGAACGTTTACGGAGGAACATTCGGACCTGGTTATAGTTCTGTAGCTGCATTTTTAGCCGATGTAGTAACCCCTGCTTTTGCAGCTACTGTTCAGGCTGCACAAGATACGTACGATGCAGGTCAGGATAGCGATTCTGGAAACTTCAATTGGGCTTTAGCCGAAACCAACGTTGGACAAATAGCATTTTACGCACAAGATCGTTGGGACGTGAATGATAATTTAACAATAACTGCAGGTATTCGATTTGACCGCCCTGAATATTTTGATACTAGTGAAAAAATTCAAGAGAATATCGATCGCAATTGTTGCTATGATCCAACCATTGAGTACTATGACCCTGAGGGTGATGCCGTTCTATTCAATTCTACGGATTTACCAGATGAAAAGGTATTAATTTCACCTAGAGTTGGAATTAATTGGGATGTAAATGGTGATAACAAATTTCAAGTGCGCGGAGGAAGTGGGCTATTTACAGGTCGGTTACCATTTGTATGGATTGGAAATCAGGTTGCCAATCCAAATTCTTACTTTTATAATATGACCGATAAAGATTTCCAATTTCCCCAAGTTTGGAGAACAAATATTGGAGCTGATAAAGCATTTGGTGACGGATGGATTGCAACCGTAGATCTTATTTACACAAAAGATATTAATGCAATGTTGGTAAGAAATTATGGTCTTAAACCTCCCACTGGCAATTTAAATGGCGTTGACAACCGAGCCATTTATGCACCAGCTGACAGAGGCGCTGCCAATGCTTACGTTTTTACGAATGTGGATGAAGGCAGAACTTTCAATGCAACATTCGAATTAAAAAGAAATTGGTCCAAAGGAATCTATACAACAATTGCATACAATTACTTGGATGCACAAGATATAAGTTCGATTGAAGCCGAAATTTCAAGCGATGCATATGATCGCAACCCAGTTCTAGGGAATGTAAATACGCCCAATCTTTCCCCTTCAATTTATGGTAATAAACATCGAATTGTAGGTACTGCCAATAAGACGTTTAGTTATGGTGGAGGCAAGCACGCAACAACTTTCTCGTTGTTTTTTGAATACGCCCAAGGAGGAAGATTTAGCTATACTTATTCAGGTGATATTAATGGAGACGGTACGTTGCCCGGTATAAACTCATCAGCGCTCAATGACCTTATTTACATACCCACCGCTTCAGAAATCACTAATGATATGACTTTCACAGGAACAGCTTCTGAACAGGACGATCAAAAGGCTGCTTTAGAAGCCTATATCGGACAGGATGAATACTTAAGTGGAAGACGCGGTGAGTATGCTGAAAAATATGCCATACTAAGCCCATGGTACTCTCGTTGGGATTTAAGAATCCTTCAGGATTTTAAAATCAACGATGATCATGCTTTGCAGTTCAGTTTGGATATACTGAATGTCGGCAACCTGATCAGTAGTGATTGGGGTGTACGCCAATTCCCAACGAACACGCAGCCAATTAGTGTTTCAGTAGATGCGGGTGGCAACCCTACCTATGGCTTTGATACAAACCTGGAAAAGACTTTTACCTATGATGCAGGTCTATTGTCACGCTGGCAGATGCAGTTTGGTTTACGATATACTTTTAAGTAACTTATATCTAGTCCATAAAAATACCCCTCTAACGAGGGGTATTTTTTTTACTTATGCTCAGTATGATGAAATAATAAAAAATATGTCAAAGTTTGAAACCTTTATCGTAAAATTACGATTATAGCACTATGGGACTTTCAAAAACGGAAGAATTCACCAAAACTCAGAACGACATAGCCTCTTTTGCCAAAGCATTGGCGCACCCGGCACGCATTGCAATCTTAAAGCACCTTATTAAAACGAAAAACTGTGTGTGTGGTGATATCGTTGACGAACTCCCCCTCTCTCAGTCTACCGTTTCCCAGCACTTGAAAGAATTAAAAGATGCAGGCCTAATCAAAGGAAATATCAATGGGGCAAGTGTTTGTTATTGCATTGATGAAGTAAACTGGGAGAAAGCCAAAACAGCTATTGGTGGTTTATTTGAAAGCTACCAGGGCCAGAATTGTTGTTAAAAATTTTTTGATTTAATTAATCGCAATATAACGATAACTAACTACCATAAATTATGAATACAACAAAAATTGCCCTCTCCTCTGGAGAGGCGTTAGGGGTGAGGTCAGAACACCTCAAGCAACTCGTAAAGGAAAAATACGGTCAGATTGTCGACCAGAGTAAAGAACAAAATGAAACAAGTTGCTGTGGAGCAGGTTGCGGATGCAGCACAACCGATTTCGTTGTTATGGCTGAGGATTATACAAAACTTCAAGGCTATGTAGCTGATGCTGATTTGGGTTTAGGCTGTGGTCTGCCCACAGAGTTTGCGCTGATTAAAGAGGGCGACACGGTCATAGACCTTGGTTCGGGTGCTGGAAACGATGCTTTTGTGGCACGTTCAATTGCGGGCATAAACGGAAGAGTGATCGGTGTAGACTTTACTGAAAAAATGATTGAAAGAGCTCGCAGCAATGCCGAGAAGCTAGGCTTCAATAATGTAGAGTTCCGCCAGGGTGATATCGAAAAACTACCCATAAGCAATCATGTTGCTGATGTTGTAGTAAGCAATTGCGTATTAAATCTTGTTCCTGATAAACGCCAGGCATTCTCCGAAACATTCAGGGTATTGAAGCCAGGTGGGCACTTCAGCGTTTCAGACATTGTGTTGCAGGGAAACCTTCCTGAAAGTTTGCAACAATCAGCCGAGATGTACGCAGGTTGTGTGTCAGGAGCAATCCAAAAAGAAAAATATTTATCGCTCATCAAAGAAAGCGGTTTTGAAAACATACTCATTCAAAAGGAAAGAAGGATTACCTTACCCGATGAGATTGTATTACAATACCTTACTCAAGAAGAATTTGAAGTTTACAAATCCGGGCAATCCGGCATATTCAGCATAACCGTATACGCTGAAAAGCCAAGCAATACGGTTGTAGAAGTAACGAAAGCGAACCTGCCTGCAGAGCAGGCAGAGAAAAAAGCAGCTTGCTGTGGTGTTGACTCTGAATGCTGTTAATTTTAAGATATGATCAATCCAGTTTTGATACAAGATCAAATAGCGCTGGAGAAACTTCAGAAGTTTCTCCAGGTAAATAAACTCCCCCATCAGGATGTTGCCGAAAATATTACCACAAAAGGGCGTGTATTTCTCGGTTACTATGATGAGGCAGGTGAGCTCAT
>JANNQJ010000039.1:0-18528 GCA_031400675.1 Cyclobacteriaceae bacterium | reverse complement strand
GGCAGACCGGGCTGTTGAGAGATTCATAAAGTTAATACAGGCAATAAGCAGAATAAAAATTCCAACTGCCCCGATAATATAGACATACGTAATGTCACCCCCAGGTGATAATCCGTCATTCAACTCAGTTTGATACAAGTGACTGCTTGCTAATGAGTATGAATAATAGGCATATAACCCACCTTGCTTTTCAAATTCTTTGAAATTTATCCCAAGTCCCGCTTCTAACTCTGGCCCCACATGTTCAACTGTAATGCCTCGAAGTTTATCATCAATGTTTGTCGTGGATGAATTAGGATTTTTACGATAGTAGGTGTAGAGTCCGTTATTTGTCCAACCACCATTTTTCATATTATCATCTGAAGATGCTGATAGCAGCATGTCATATTGAATATGTGAGTTCGCGGGTGCTTCTTCTACAATGCCAGTTACTTTGAAAACTGTGTTGTCATTTCCTACTGTGATAATCTTACCAACAGCTGATTCACTTCCAAAGTATTTAGTGGCAGTGTTTTTAGTAAGCACAATAGTGTTGGGTTCTTTTAATGATGTCTTCACATCGCCATCAAGCAATTGAAAACTAAAAAAATCAAAAAAGTTGGAATCCACCAGAAGTGCCTTGGTTTCTGTAAATGCTTTGTCTTCATATTTTACCACAAGATTTCCCCACTCACTAATTCTTGTAGCTTGTTCAACACCGGGAATATTGCTCACCATCGATTCTGCCAGCGGAGGGCAAGATGAGGCTGTGTTAATCTCCTGGCCTCCAAGTTTGCCGTGCAAGGCGATACAATAGATATTCTGAGAATCCTTGTGAAACCTATCGTAACTGATCTCATCATGAATATACAATCCAATCAAAAAACAAGCTGTAAGTCCAAATGCTAAACCTGCAATATTCAGTACTGAATAGAATTTGTGTTTGAGGATATTGCGCAGTGCGACTTTAAAGTAGTTTTGTAACATAACTTAGTAGTTTGAGGCAATGGTTAGACGGCTTACAGAACCCAAATGGTTGCACCAAGGGTCTTGTCTTAATCATTTTTTAAATTTTCTACAGGGTTAACTCGCGTAGCTTGGAAAGTCTGAGAACCGATAGTAAACAATCCAAAGAAAGCGAGAATAGCTACCCCT
Source organism: Cyclobacteriaceae bacterium (assembly GCA_031400675.1). Taxonomy (GTDB): domain Bacteria; phylum Bacteroidota; class Bacteroidia; order Cytophagales; family Cyclobacteriaceae; genus UBA2336. The sequence continues at coordinate 17,394 of JANNQJ010000039.1, read as the reverse complement.
ATTAAAATTGTCCAAACATCAACCGAGACATGATTGGCAAGATGCTGCAACCAAAAAGTATTCATGTAATAAGCCGCAGGTACAGCAATAACAAGAGCCAGCACCAAAATTGAAACGTAACCTTTGGAGAGGATGATTACCAATGCACGGTCTGAGCTTCCCAATATTTTGCGCAAAGCGATTTCCTTTTTCCGTGTCTCAATGGTATAGGTAGCCATTCCCAAAAGCCCTAAGCATGAAATCAGGATCGCCAGAAACGCCACAAATCCTAATACCTTTATTAACGTTCCGAATATGATATCATACATCTCTCCCAGCAGTCTATCAAATTCTTTAACTTCAACTTTCAAGCCGGGGTTAACGTTTGCCCAAACCTGTTCAACATCTTTTGAAGCTTCTCTAAAGTCGCCTGAATATGCAATTTGAATAATCTTAAATTCTTCAGGATTATAAATAAGCGCAAGTGCCCCCAGTTCTTCGTCAAGAAACTCATGATGATAATTTTTCACAACACCAATTATCTGCCTTTCAGACGAATCCCGTTCCATAACCAATACCTGTCCAATGGCCTCAGCGGGCGTGCTAAATTGATACGTACGAACTGCTTCTTCATTAATGACGATAAAGTTTGAATTCGATTTGCCGGCATCAGCAGTAAAAAATTTTCCAGCCACTAATGACAAGTCCATATTTTCAAGATAGTCCTCATCCACCGAAAAATAATTCATGTTTACCCACTCCTTCTCCTCTAAGGATTTTTTAAAACCTTCCCCATACGCAATGCCGGCCAATGGAATGTGTGATGCCGCGGAAACACTTTCAATATTCGGGTGCTTTTTAAGTTCGGTTCTTAAAGTCTCAACAGAAGTTTGTCCTTTTTGTATAACCACTTTATTAGAAATCGTAAAACCATTGTCGGTATGCAATGATAAATTCAATTGATTGTAGAGAACAATTACGGTAAGGATAAAAATCATTGACAACGAAAACTGAGCCACTAAAAGTGCTTTTCGAATCCCTACCTTCGACATCAGTTTTGTATTCCCTAAATCTTTTAAAACCTTAACCGGCTGAAAGCCAGATAATACAGCTGCAGGAAACAGGCCAGCAATAAGACCTACTCCAATCGCTAATAGAAAAAATACTCCGTACACAATATAATTTGCCGAAAGGTTCCATTTCAAAAAACGCGCGAAGGCAAGGTCAACGATAAACGGACGCAAGGCATAAATCAGGAGCATGGCTAACACCAAAGCGAATAATGAAATGATAACCGATTCGCTCAGGAATTGAACAAATAACTGTCCGCGTGTTGCACCCGTAACTTTGCGAACACCAATTTCACGCGCCCGGCTAAGCGAACGGGCAATGGAGAGGTTGGTGAAGTTGAAACAGGAAGTAACCAGCACAATACCGGCAATACCAGAGAGAAAATAAATGATGATCCATGGCATGGGCGGACCAATCGGGTTATTCAACAATTTACCAGGGGTAATATCAAGGAGGTTTTGCAAATCATACTCGACCACGGTTGTATGCGGTGGTGGCAAATTTGCAAAATGATCTTTACTGATTTTTTCCAGGTGAGGGAGAATATCTGTGGTAGTTTTTCCTTCTTCTAATAACACGTATACCCATCCATGGTATAAATTATTCCAGTCATCCAGTTTCGTATCCAAAATACCAGCAGCCTCTAAACTCTTCACGGTGGACATACTGGCATACGTTTCGGAGATAATGTGAGATCGATCTTCAGTCTCTTTAATAACACCGGTTACCTTGTATGTTCCTAAATCCCCTACTTTCAATGACTCCCCTACCGGGTTTTCTATTTTAAATAATTTTTCAGCTGCCATTTTCGTAAGCACGACAGAGTAAGGCTCCACCAAGGCTGTTGCCGCATCTCCGTAAAGAAGCTCATGGTGAAATAATTCCAATACGCCTGGATCAGCAAAAAAACCGTTTACCGGAACATTGATATCATTTTCAGGATCTAATTCTAACCAGTTGTTACCAAAACCACGCATCAGTCGAACTGCTTTCTCAATGCCCGTATAGTTGTTAAGTAATTCATCCCGAATTGGCAATGTAGTAGTGGAGAATTCATTTCCAGGCTCACCGTTTTTCTCTTTGTAATATGGGATAGATGTAACGCGATAAATCCTCTCGCTGTCAGGGTTATGCCTGTCTACCATCATTTGATCAGCTACCAGCATAATAATGCCCATGCAAATTGACATCGCTACGGCCAATCCAAAAATGTTAATGAATGAGAATACACGGTGTTTCAGAATGTTGCGGATAGCAATGTTGATGTAGTTTTTTAGCATGGTTAAGGCAATTAAGATTAAGCCAGTCGCTTTCCCGCGACTGTGTTGGTCTACAAACTTTGGTTCAGGAGTTTAATCTGCCTCTATCAGCAGACACGCCTTAGACGCCAGAATTAGTTTTAAGGTTACAGGTTCAAGCTTCAATGTCTAATAACTTTGAACCTTGAATTTTGAACATGGAACTATTCGTCTCTGAGCACGTGAGCAGGGTTTAGCCTTGTTGTCTTATAAATCTTATACGCGATTGAGAATGCTGAAGCAATCAGAAGTATAGCGGCTGATATTATCATGGAAGTGATTGTCACTTTCTGGTAATAATCCCAAATACTTTCCATGAGCATGGCCGACATCCACCACCCCAATGCTCCACCCAGCACACATGAAAAAAGTAAAATGATAGCAAACTCCTTGTTGATGACTTTTGTAATATTTCCCACAGAAGCACCCAGTACTTTACGAACGCCAATTTCTTTCATTTTCTTGATGATGTTCAACGAGACCAACGTAAATAAACCCGTTACCGAAAGCATCAGTGCCACAACTCCTAAAAAGATAAACATTTTTACCAGGTTATTATTTACGGTATCGGCCTCCACCATTTCTTCGTCCATGTAATTACCCTCGTACATCTTATCAGGAAAAATTTCTTTCCACTTGGCTTCCATGAACTGATTAATAGCAATCAATTTATCGGCTGGTGCTTTTACAAGTATGTGGTTGACGTTATCCTTCGATGCATAACGGAACATAATCGGTTCCATTTGCTCCCACATGCCATTGTTATAAATATCCTGAACAACACCCACGACATAATATTTCACAGAATCCAGCCAGACAATTTCCTTGCCTATTGGTTGGGTAAGTCCAAACTTGCGTGCAAGTCCTTCTGTAATGATGACAGACTCTTTTCTGTCTGTCTCCGAATCAAGTTCAAAATTTCTGCCCTCTTTCAATTTGATATCAAGAGCCTGCAAATAGTCAGCGCTTACGTCCATGATATCCACTTCAATTTCTTTATCCTCGTGTTTGATCGGGTCGTTGAATCCTGATCGATACAGATGATTTTGCGTACCGGAAATAGAAATAATGTCGGGATTTTCCGCAAGGGCATTTCTGTAAGTCTCAAATTCTGACCGGCCATTGACATTCGTGAATACAATTCCTTTCCTCGCAAAGCCCATATCAAAATCACGTTGGAAGGTTGCGTTATCAGTAAATGCGAAACTGCAAACAATACCTGCCAGTGAAATAGCAAACTGAAGGCACAACAGAATCCGTGTGAAGTAATTAGTGCCCCCAAACTTTAATGTTCCCTTTAATATGCTGGTTGGTTGAAACTTGCTGATGTAAAATGCGGGGTAACTTCCCGCTAGGAGACTTGTAAAGATCAATGTTAAGATCATAAAAATCAGGAAGTTGGGTCTACCAAAATAATCAGCTGTGAGATTAAAATCTGGCCATAGTTTATTGAACGCGGGCATCAGAAATAATTTTTCAATTATAACACCAACCAATAATGCCAAAAAGCAGATTAATGCAGTCTCACCGATGAATTGAAAAATCAAATGCTTGCGTGTGCTGCCCATCACTTTACGAATACCAATTTCTTTCAGCCTGCGAGAAGAAATTGCTACTGCTGTATTTGTTAGGTTAAAAATGGCAATCAGCAAAACAAAAATTCCCATCAGACCAATCCCGATAACTGCAGCTAAGGGCGAACCATCTTGTGTCCATGTTCCGTTTTTGTCTGAGTAGCTGTCACGCACAGCCATACCTTGGAAAGACTCAACTAAAAAATGGTCGATAATAAAATCTTCTCGAATTTTATTATTGTTCTCAGCGTACGATTTTATTTGTGATTGAATAGAAGACACCCGTGTCGGGTCTTTGATCTGAACGAATAAGGTGTTCCTGTAACGCCATGTATTTTCTGAAAAGCCTGGAGTTTTATCGAATTCAAAAGTGTTATCATAGTGTGAGTAAGCCTGCCCGTTAAAACTTGAGTTACTTGGCTGCTTCTTAAAAACTCCCGCGACAACATACTCTTTGGTTTTACCACTATCGAGCATTTGCGTAAGTGGCTTGCCAAGCGCTTTTTCCTGACCAAAATATTTAATAGCCAATTCATCGCTGATGCATATCTCACTTCTATCTTTCAGTTCACCATTCCCTTCAACAAACTCGAATGTAAACAGCTTAAAAAAAGCTGGATCAACATAATTAATATCACTTGAGAATAACTCTGTCTTAACCCGGAAATTACCACCTTCAGGTGTATACCGAATCACTTCATCTACATCCGGAACATTTTGCTTAATAGCATTGCCTAATGCAATAGGGGCGTATCCGAATGCTGTCAATTCATTTTGGAATTTCCTGACGGAGCCAACGCGGTAAATCGTAGAGGCATTCTTGTGATTCTGATCAAAGCTGGCATTGAAATCATAATTAAAGAATCCAATAATGCAGCAGGCAATGGCTGTTCCCATTCCGAAAATGTTGATGAAGAGATACAACTTGTTCTTCATCATATTACGGAGGGTAATCAGGAGTTGGTTTTTAAACATGGGTACAGTGTTTTGATTACATAAAGACTCAGGAATTATGTTACTGGTTGCATGCTTGCCAAAGTAAATGCCAGTTTATAAAGCATTCAAATTACCGATTTTAGAATGTATTTAAACACTTGTATGTTCACATTCGTACAGGTTCATGTTCATCTTGCAAAAAAAAACCTGCTACATATTCTGCAACAGGTCTTCACCTAAACCTGCTATCATTAAATATGGAAGTGTTCTTTTATATTTTCCGTTACAACTTTACCATCGAACAGGTTCACAATACGGTGTGCGTAGTTTGCATCGTAAGGTGAGTGTGTAACCATAATAATAGTCGTTCCTTCTTCATTCAATTGAGAAAGAAGCTTCATTACTTCTTCACCATTTGCGGAGTCAAGATTACCGGTAGGCTCATCGGCCAAAATCACTCTGGGCTTCGCTACGATGGCACGTGAAATAGCGACACGCTGTTGCTGACCACCTGATAATTGTTGTGGGAAGTGATTTCTGCGGTGCATGATGTTCATGCGCTCCAGTACTTCTTCCACACGTTGCTTTCTTTCGGCAGCCGGAACTTTCATGTACAATAACGGAAGTTCTACGTTTTCAAAAACCGTTAATTCGTCAATCAGGTTAAAGCTCTGGAATACGAATCCAATAGATCCCTTGCGCAATTGCGCGCGTTGACGCTCTGAATACTTTGCTACTTCATGCTCTCCGAAATGATATTCTCCATTTGAAGGGTTATCAAGCAAGCCGAGAATGTTCAGCAATGTTGATTTACCACAACCTGAAGGCCCCATGATGGCAACGAATTCGCCTCCTTTGATCTCCAGGTTGATGTTATTCAGCGCGGTTGTTTCTACTTCTTCTGTCGTGTAGACTTTTTCAAGATTCTTAAGTTTGATCATGGCTTTCTAAGTTCAAAGTTTAAAGTTCAAGATTTATGTGATGATGCAATAAGCAACAATTTAGTTGTACTCCTCTTTTAGCTTTTAGTTACACCTTTAGGTTTATTTTTTGCTCCCCTAATTCAAGATTAATACTTCGTTGTTGCCAAAGTTTTCGTAGGAAGAAGTAATTATTTTATCGCCAGGCTGCAATCCTTCCAATACTTCAAAGTTTTCACTATTCTTCCTGCCCAGTTTGACGTTCCTCCGTGCTGCCCGGTTACCGTCACCCTCTATAACAAATACCCAGTTACCTCCTGTATCTTTATAAAAGCCACCCACCGGCAACAACAACTCTTCCGATGATTGACCTAACTCAATCCGCAAACGCAATGACTGACCTCTTCTGATACCCTCCGGTGTTTCCCCAATAAAAGCCATGTCAACCGTAAATCGTCCGTTTTGAATTGTTGGGTAGATGTATGTGATCTGTAATTCGTAATCCTTGTTGTTATAACTGGTGGTGGCATGCAAGCCTTGTGAGATACGAGGGTAGTATAATTCATCAATCTCTACACGCACTTTGTAGCTTCCAACAATATCCACTTGACCCATGCGCTGGCCCGGATTCACATTCTGCCCGGCATCCAATTGAGGCCGTGATAGCTGGCCATCAATAGGCGAGCGAATGATGAGGTTGTCAAGAATTTTACCAACACCTTCTAAACTCAAACTCATTTTCCTTTCGGAAACATTGATCTCACGGATTTGTCTTAGGCGATCAATCGAATCATTCTTATACACTTCGTATGTAATTCTTTTTCGCTCCAAATTGTATTTATAATCGGCTTCAGTTCTTTCAAATTCCTGTTTAGAGATTAGCTTTTTTTCAAATAGTTGCTTCTGTCGAGTGTACTGAGGTGTTAAAATTGCTAATTGGTTGTCAATCAATGCCAACGTTTGTCGTTGCTCTAAATCGTTTCGTGTTATTCCAAGTCGGGTATCACGTGTACGGTTGATGCTCTCACTCAATTGTGCTTCCTGGCTTAAAACCGTCAATTCTCTGTTGAGGTTGCTTAGCTCGAGAATTACATCTCCTTTTTTTAGCATAGCTCCACTTTCGGCCACCACGCGTTTGATTGTGCCACCCTCAATGGCATCAAGGTATACAGTGCGGCTCGGCTCCACTGTTCCGGTCTGGGGAATAAATTCCTGGAACACACCGCGCGCCACGGTAGAGATGGTTATCTTATCCTTCTCAACTTTTAATCTTGAGCGCCTGTCGGCAAACAGAAACTGGTAGGCTATAAATACTACAAATATGGCAATACCGCCAAAGGTGGCAATCCGTTTGAGTGTCCAATTTTTCTTAGCAATCTTCTTATCCATTCTTTCTGATTAACCTTTTTGGTACTCGCCTTTACCGAACCTCATTTCTAATTCTGACGCACACCCAGATGCCAACAAGTGTGCCAAGTGGCGGAATGGTCTTATCAACTATAATTAAGCTATAATTAGCGGCAATTTACGTTCACATGTGAACGTATCTGTTCGCATGCGGACATAAAAAACAGTCGATTTTCGCCATTACCCTGATTTTTAGTGATACTTGTACGAAATCCCTATTCGGTATCAGTTTTGCCCAGTAGCGGACATAAATGATCGATCATGGAACAAAAACTAGGTAAAATTCTCATCATAGATGATAATGAAGATTTGCTTAAGGCAGCCAAAATGTTTCTGAAACGTCATTTTTCCCAGGTAGATATGGAGAAGAACCCGGAAGCCATTCCGACCCTCATGAACAATGAGGATTACGATGTGATTCTCCTTGATATGAACTTCACAAAAGATGTTAGCAGCGGCAGCGAAGGCTACTACTGGTTAGAGAAAATTCTTCAGCTTGATCCTTCTGCTGTAGTTGTTCTCATAACTGCATATGGCGATGTGCAAATGGCAGTAAAAGCAATTAAGGCCGGTGCTACCGACTTTGTATTGAAGCCGTGGGAGAACGAAAAATTACTCGCCACTCTTTTCTCCTCTATGCGTCTACGTGAATCACGTGATGAAGTGGAGAATCTAAAGTTCAAAAATCAGGAGATAAACCAGGCACTGAACGATCGCTTTAGTGAGATCATTGGACAGAGCAATACCATGCAAAAGATATTTCAAACCATTGACCGTGTAGCCAGAACGGATGCTAATGTTTTGTTGCTGGGCGAAAACGGAACGGGGAAGGAATTGGTAGCGCGCGCCATTCATCGCAATTCCTCGCGTAAAAGTGAAACCTTCGTGGGTGTAGATCTGGGCTCAATAACTGAAACATTATTTGAAAGCGAACTCTTTGGGCACAAGAAAGGATCCTTTACGGATGCTAAAGAAGATCGAGCCGGACGATTCGAAATAGCCAATAACGGAACACTTTTTTTAGATGAGATCGGTAATTTATCCATGCAACTACAAGCTAAACTGCTCACCGTTCTTCAAAACAGAAAAGTCAGTCGTGTGGGAGCCAACAAAGATACTGCCATTGATATCCGACTAGTTTGCGCAACCAATATGCCGCTGTACGATATGGTGAAGGAGAATCGCTTCCGTCAGGATTTATTATATAGGATTAATACCATTGAAGTTGAAATCCCTCCTCTGCGTGACAGGCTGGAGGATATTCCATTACTGGCAACTCATTTCCTCAAACATTATGCAGTGAAATACGATAAGACTGTTAATAAAATAAGTGAAGGTGCTATGACACGCATGCACAAACACCCTTGGCCGGGTAACATTCGCGAGTTGCAGCATTCTATTGAACGTGCTGTGATTTTAAGTAACAGCAGTGTGCTGCAACCGGAAGATTTTAATTTCACACCCGTTTCTGCTAAAGAGGAGGGTCAGTTAAGCTTAGAGCAATACAACCTGGAAGAGGTGGAGAAACTTCTCATTCGTAAAGTTCTTAAGAAATACAATGGCAACATTACCCAGGCTGCTTCTGAACTTGGTCTAACCCGGTCATCGCTTTATCGCAGATTAGAAAAATATGGACTTTAATAAATTTATAAATTTGAAAATGAAATTACGCTACACCAAGGCGATCAACCCACCATCGAGTTACCGCCTGAAATTTTCAAATTAGATGCTGAACGATTTTCGATCCCGTGTAATACTGCGCATTATCCTTCTGGGGTTGAGTTTGGCACTCTTCATACTCATGATTAGCAGGCCAAACATGATGTTTGCGGCAATCCTCATGAGTATTATTATCATACTTCAACTCGCTGAGATTTTTCGCTTTGTTAGTCAAACTAATCGCAAGCTCACACGCTTTTTAGAGTCTGTAAAATACTCTGACTTTATTTCTGGGTTTGCTTCCGATAATAAACTTGGAAAAAGCTTCAAAGATTTGAATATCGCATTCAATGAAGTATTAGAAGCTTTTCGAAAGGCCCGATCTGAAAAAGAAGAACATTGGCAATACCTGAATACGGTAGTTCAGCAGGTTCGTACTGGAATTTTATCATTTGATAAGGATGGGTACATCCAACTCATGAACATGAATGCCCGAAAGTTCCTGGATGTGCAAAACCTGAAAAACATCAGCGAACTAAAAGAAAAAAATCCAAAATTACATCAGACTCTACTTGCTGTTGAGCCAGGCAAAGGTGCCCTTTACAAGGGTGTTAATGAAATTTATCTTACTATCCAGGCCACAGAGTTACGCATTCGTGGAAACGATGTAAAGCTCTTGACGTTGCAGAATATTCAACCTGAATTACAGAAACAAGAATTGGAAGCATGGCAAAACCTTACCCGGGTTCTTCGTCATGAAATCATGAACTCGATTACTCCCATTTCTTCGCTCACTTCCACATTAAAGTATATTCTGGAATATGATTTAACTCAGAAAGAGAACCATTACGAACTTAAACAAGAAAGTGCAGAAGATTTAAAAGAAGGATTGAATACAATTGAAAATCGGAGCAAAGGCCTCATTAAATTTATTGATGCCTACCGCGAATACACCTCGCTTCCCAATCCTAAAATAAAAACCGTACGACTTAAAGATCTGATTGAAAAAGTGGCCATGCTTATGCGACAGGAGATGAAAAAGCACGCCATTACATTTCATCACGAATGTTCTTCGGAGTATTTGACGGTCCAGGCAGATGAAGAAATGATTGAACAAGTATTAATCAATCTTTTAAAAAATGCGTATGAGGCTACCACTTCATCAAATGAACCGCGCATTGAATTAATAGGAAAACATGAAGGCAACTATGTTAAAATTCAGATATCGGATAACGGCACAGGAATTATTCCAGAAGCTATAGAACATATTTTTGTTCCCTTTTACACTACCAAGAAAAGTGGTTCAGGTATTGGGTTGAGCTTATCGCGCCAGATCATGCAATTGCATAATGGTACACTAACCGTAGAATCGGAGCCAGAAGTGAAAACAGTATTTACGTTGAGATTTTAAAACTGTCAGCCTTTAACATTAGCTTAAAAACTCATCCCACTCATCTCCATGGTGACCCGAGAGTTCCTTGAGGAAGAGTGCGTAGGACGGCTTGAGAGGTCGTTTACGCAACGGCATTTGAGCCCCTTCGGGCGTGAAATCACCTTTTTTCGCGTTACACCTTTTGCAGGCAGTCACCAGGTTGATCCAGGTGTGCTGCCCGCCTTTTGAGCTGGGGGTTACATGGTCTAATGTTAAGTCCTTTCGTGTACCGCAATATTGACATTCAAAATTATCACGTTTAAAAATGTTCTGGCGGGTTAAGGTTACACCTTTATAAGGGGCGTGAACATATCGGTTAAGCCGAATCACAGAGGGCATGGAGTACGTCATGGTTACGGAATGTAACTTATACCCGTTTGCAGGGCGAACCAATTCGCTCTTGTTCAGGTACACCAGCACAAATGCACGCTGCACGGAGCAAACCATAAGCGGGCTAAAATCCTGATTCAATACCAAAACACGACTGTTCATAGATGAAAGATAAAGTCATTCCTCCACACAAACAATACCCGTTGTAAATTGATTAAGTTACTTATCGTTAATTTTAGATTGTAGATTTGAGATTGATCACAGGTAAATCTAAAATCAACAGTTCTTGTCTATTCAGGAAGTATACGTCTCATGGAAGGTGAAGTGTGAGAATAGACTTTGGTGTCGCTTTGAAGAATACCTTCTTCGCTAAAATGATCAATCCGAACTTTACCCGAAGCATGAATAATTTTACTATCTGATAAAATCATGCCGACATGCGAAACCTTATCTTCTTTATTCTTAAAAAAAGCAAGATCACCAGGTTCCATATCTTTTACCTGAATCGCTTTACCTTGCTTGGCTTGCTGTGCAGCATCACGGTGTAACTTATAACCATTGATTTTGAATACCATTTGGGTAAAGCCTGAACAATCTATACCAAACGGACTTTTTCCTCCCCATTGATAGGGCGAGTTCAAATATTTCTGAGCTGTAAGCTTTAAAAATTCAGCATCGCGTTTTTGACCCGTGCTTTTAGACTCTCCATTAAAAGCAAACTGCTCTTCCATTTTAAAAAGCTCCGAGCCTGAAATAGGAATAATGCTGCCCATGACAATAGTCAACGGGTTTTTATTATATAAAATGCTGGTCGTAATGTCTGTAGTGATCTTGAAGTCAGCCCGGTTGATGTAATCAAAGTGTTCCCTGGTAATACTATGATGTTGCTTTGAATCAATCCAGCCTCCGTACTGATCGAAGTAGACTCGTATTCGCAGCCACTTCTTATCTTTACTTAATTGCGTAACCTCATAGTGCTCGCCAAAGAAAAGCTGAGTTACTAACTCAGCCTGATCAGAAGCCTCTCCCCTTACGGATACAATGCTTAATCGGCACACACCAAAATCTAAGATCTCATTATTCACTGTCAGATACCTTAAATTTTTAACCGGTTAAGTTCGCGTTTAGCATCTCTCTCCTTAATATTTTCGCGCTTGTCATGTGTTTTCTTTCCCCGGGCCAGGGCGATCTCCAATTTAGCAAAACCGCGATCATTAATAAACAGCCGCACGGGCACAAGAGTCAGCCCCTTCTCCTCAACCTTTCTTTCAAGCTTTTTTAGTTCCATGCGTTTCAACATTAGTTTACGTTCGCGCTGCGCCTCATGATTATAATGTGTACCCTGAGCGTACGGTGTAATATTAATACCTTTTACGAATAACTCGTTATTGTTAAAATAACAGTAACCATCCTGAAGGTTTACTTTTCCTTCGCGTATCGATTTTATTTCTGTCCCCATCAATATCAACCCGGCAATATACTTGTCTAACAATTCAAACTCGAACGAAGCTTGCCTGTTTCGGATATTGATATCGTTTGAAAATCGTTTACTCATGGCCTCACTGTACCCTCTCTACCTCATCCAGCCTTCGGCCACCTTCTCCAAAGGAGAAGGGAAGCGGAGTAACCCTGATGTAGGAAGGTTCTGTTTTTATTTTTTAAAAATTTTTGAAATTTTCTCACGTTTTAAAATTTTTTGTCCGGTCTTTCCCAAGGCTATAATACGGTCATCAACTTTTGCTTCGTATGAGCAAATCAACTCAAGGTGATTAATCTCATCCACCCATGCACTAAAAATAATCTCTTCTCCAACAAATGCTGGGCCACGATGGTCGATAGTCAATGATGTACCGATTCCTTCTTCATCCTCATCGCGCATCTCCAACACAAACTGTCGTGTTGCCCATTCAATTTCTCTCGCCAAGGTAAACGTTGAGCAAACCGGGTGGACTATTTTTCCTTCGAATGCGGCCAAATCCGACTCTCTCACGATGTAACGAGTTTGCTTTCTGTCCCCAGGTTTAAAAATCTCTTTCAATTGATTAATTGCTAATTGAACATTGATAATTGATTAAAGAGGCATTCTTGCCAACGGTGAAACATCCAATTCACAAAACTCACCTTTCAAAAATTTATAATGGGCAACCATGGCAATCATGGCCGCATTATCAGTACAGTACTCAAATGACGGAATATAAACATTCCATCCTTTTGATTGCGCCAACTGCTGAAGTGTTTTTCTTAAACCGGAATTTGCAGCAACCCCTCCTGCAATAGCAATCTCTTGTATGCCGGTCTTTACGCTTGCTTCCTCCAGTCTGCTCAGTAACATCTTTACCAAATGTTGTTGGATGCTTGCACAGATATCGTATAAGTTCTTTTCAACAAAATCTGGGTCTTTAGCTTTATTATCACGAAGAAAATATAAGAATGCGGTTTTAATCCCACTAAATGAAAAATCTAGACCCGGCATGTAAGTCTCCGTAAATTTAAACGCATGCTGGTTTCCCTTCCTTGCATATGAATCAATGAGCGGACCGCCTGGATAAGGTAAACCCATTACCTTCGCAGCTTTATCAAACGCCTCACCTGCGGCATCATCTTGTGTTTCGCCAATTACCTCCATATCTAAATAATCTCGAACAATAATAATTTGGGTATGGCCACCACTAACAGTGAGACATAAAAAAGGAAACGATGGTACAGGCTCATCAATAAAATGAGCAAGCACGTGGGCTTGCATATGATTGACTTCAATCAATGGTTTGTTTAAACCCAATGCCATGCCTTTCGCAAAGGAAGTACCCACCAAGAGTGAACCCATTAAACCGGGACCGCGGGTAAAGGCAATCGCATCAAGATCAGATTTTTTTATTTGTACACTTTGTAGCGCATCATCAACAACCGCTATAATATTTCTTTGGTGCGCCCGTGATGCTAACTCAGGTACCACTCCCCCATATTTCTGGTGGACGGTCTGTGAGGCGATAATATTATTAAGTACCTTGCCGTTTGTGATTACAGCAGCAGAAGTTTCATCGCATGATGATTCAATAGCAAGTATGACGGGACTCATGGCGCATAAATGAACCTGCAAGGTATCAAAAAACGCATTGTTAAAATACTGGTATACTCCATTACCAGCATTATATTCCTGCTGATCTCTTCTTTTCTGATTCTGCAACTTCCGGGCGTTCAACGGGCGCTCGCTAAGCAGTACCTCGATAGTTTTTCTCAAGTTGTAGGTTTTAAAACAACATTTACCAGTATCCGGTTTTCGTGGTTTGACCGCCTCGTGCTAGAGGGCGTTGCGATAGAAGACCCCGAACACAATGAAATGATTGGCGTAAATCGCCTGATGATCAATTATAAATTTTCCACTTTACTTCTGGATAATAACATTAATGTTGATGCTATTTATGTTGACAGTGCACGGGTATTCTTAACTAAAATTACTACATCAGACACGCTTAAGAATTTAAACATTAATGAATTTATCAAGCAAATTAATAAGCAATACAGCTCATCGAAAAAAGGAGGCAGGGCTCCTAAAATTAATATTGGAGAAGCCATCGTTGTTAATAGCCAGTTTGCATATGACAATACTAGCAGCGATAGCCTGTCAGGTTTTGATTATAATCACTTCACATTAGATATCGGTGAAGCAAACTTGCGAAATTTTGCCGCCATTGGCGATACTGTCCAGTTTGATGTGGATGTATTAACAGCCCTCGATAAAAAAACAAAATTCGGCATAAAACAACTCACAACTTTCTTCCGGATTTCTCAAAAGTCTCTTGAGTTTCAAGGCATCAGTATGAAAGCCGGTGAAAGCATAATTTCAGATACCCTTGTTTTTATTTATGAAAGTCAGGTCGATCTAAATGACTTCGTTAACAAAGTCAAAATCAATGCGCATCTAAAAAATACACTCCTTCATCCTAAGGACTTGGCTCTATTTGCTCCTGATGCAGATCGTCTTCAGTTGCCTATATTGATTAACGGTAACTTTAATGGTCGCGTTAATAATTTTCGCTTCACTGAAATGCAGATGAAGGCCGGCACCACGCTGCTACAAGGTTCTGTACGCATGGATGGTCTCCCTAATTTCAACGAAACTTTTATCGAACTGAATCTAAAATATTCCAAGATTAATTTGGCTGAGCTTGGTTTTATTTTGAGTGAGAACACTACGAAAAGATTACTTCCGTTAGGAAGTGTATGGCTCAGCGGTCAATTTCTGGGGTATCCGACTGACTTTGTTGCCAACGGAGATTTTTCAAACCATTTAGGGCGCATTGTTTCTGATATCAACTTAAAAGTAAACGAAAAGTCGTTCGAAAAATCGACATATAAGGGACGAATCAGTTTGATTGATTTTGATTTGGGCAAGTATTTCAACGATAACGTAACCTATCAAAAAATAAATATGGATGGCAGAATCAGTGGCTCAGGTTTCGTGCAGTCGGAAGCCAACTTTGAATTAGTAAGTAAAATCAAATCAGTTGGTATAATGGGGTATACCTATAAAAATATTGTAACAGACGCTCGCTTTTCATCACAGTTTTTCAGTGGATCGCTGCAAATAGATGACCCTAACATGCAGGTGCGTGCGAAGGGCTCGATTGATTTGAGAAACAACCTCAACCTCATTAAGATTCATGCCACTCTTGACACCGTTAATTTAGATCAAGTAAACATCGCCAGGAAGAAATTATTTTTACAAGGTGATGTAAACATTAACATGAAAGGGTTTGTACTCGACAGCCTTTCTGGTGATGCATTGGTTGAAGATTTAAAATTAAACTACAACAACCAATGGCTTACCTTAGATGAGGTATCACTACATGCAGAAAGAAGCGACAAGGGAAGACAATTGCGGTTAGAATCAGACATCGTTGATGCTCAGGCCGAGGGCGATTTTTATTTCTCAAGTCTTTTTCGTGATATCCGTTCCCTGTTAAATGAGTTTTACCTCAATATCAAAAATGATAAAAACAATATTCGTGATTACTATGAAAAAAAAACAAGAAAACAGGAAGAGTACGAGGCCAATTTCGATGTGGATTTGAAAAACATCACACCCCTAACCAACTTGTTTAAGATTGATCTAAAAGTAGGTCATAATACAAACGTAGAAGGAAAATTTTCAAGCGGGAATACTACACTGATTCACGCTTTCTCAAATATCGACTCGATACAATATGAAAATGTTCTATTGACTGACACCGAAATTGAAGTGAATGCTTCAAAAATTTCGGATAGCACACAGGCACTGGCCATGGTATACGTATCCTCAGCCAGTCAAAAAATTGGAGAATTAAAAACAAAAAAATTTATAACAGAAGCTATCTGGGATGGTAGTCATATTGATTTCAGTGTTAGTCTTGACCAGCAGACGCGGGACAACTATTTGCGCTTAAACGGGTTGGTGGATTTTAACGATAGCACAGAAATCAGAATCCTCAATTCATCCAAAATACAACTACTTGAGAAGATATGGGCAATTGATTCTACGAATCAACTATCGCTGAAGGGGAAGGAATGGGGCATCCATAGTTTAAGATGGACCAATGATGCGCAATCGGTAAGTCTGAACGGTCACATTTCGGAAGATCAAACAAAAAAAATAACATTAGCCATTCATGACTTTAGTTTAGCAACCATTAATAACATCAGTCAACGACCGCTGGGTGGTAGCATCAATGCTGAAATTACCATAAGCAAATTCTACAAGGAACCAGCGCTACAAAATGAAATCAATATTCGTGGCCTTACCGTAAACGATTTCCTTGTTGGCGATATTACAGGTAATAACGTGTGGGATCCGATCGCGAAGAAATTCATGATTGAGTTTTTAATTGATCGATTGGATAAAAGAATTGTGAATTGTACAGGTTCTTACAATCCCTCCGATAAATCTAGCCCACTAGATGTTTCTGCTGAGTTAGAGCATGCCAATTTAAAAATTGTTGAGCCTTTCATCGATCAGATATTCAGCAACCTGGATGGAACCTTATCGGGCACCTATGCGCTAACAGGTACTTTACAAAAGCCATTACTCAAGGGCGAAGGTCAAATTGAAAATGGGCAGCTTATGGTAAATTATCTTAAAACAACGTATCAATTAGGTGGCACTATCGGTTTGAGACAAGACGCGATTTATTTTGAAAACATTGAATTGACAGATGCATTAAAAAATAAAGGAATGCTAAATGGTGAAATCAGCCACTATAACTTCAGGCAAATGCAAATAAATATGAATGCCAGCTTTACTGATCTTCAGCTCTTAAATACAAGTGCCAGAGACAATAGTCTTTTCTATGGTCAGGGGTATGGCTCAGGAAACGTAAGCTTTAAAGGACCCATTAATAACCTGATTATAACTGCGGATGCAACAACCCGAAAAAACACGCGCATCTACATTCCGATTGCCGGAGGTTCATCAACGGAACGAAAAGAATTTATCAACTTTGTAAACCTGACTGATTCGGCTTATCAGGCCGGCATTGCTACTGAAGTAACCAAAAAAATTAACCTGACCGGTGTTGCGTTTGATCTCAACCTAAACGTAACACCCGATGCATATTGCGAAATAATATTCGACATCAAGGCTGGTGACATTATACGAGGAAGAGGAAACGGAAGAATAAAACTACAACTCGACACAAAAGGTGAGTTTAATATGTTCGGTCCGGTGGTGTTTACAGAAGGCGGATACAACTTTACGATGTATGATATCATCAATAAGGAATTTACAATCAAACGAGGCAGTAGCATTACCTGGT
>JANNQJ010000038.1:0-5332 GCA_031400675.1 Cyclobacteriaceae bacterium | reverse complement strand
GGAAAAAACTTTGGGTGCGGATCAAGTCGCGAGCATGCAGCGTGGGCCTTGTTTGATTATGGATTTCGTGTAGTGATCTCAAGCTTCTTTGCAGACATCTTCAAGAATAATGCACTGAACAATGCATTGCTCCCCATTCAGGTCAGCGATCAATTTTTGAGTCACTTGCTTGGAATTATCGAAAAAAATCCATCAACCAACATTACGGTTGATTTGGAAAAACAAACTGTAACACTTGAAAATGGTGCCTCAGAAAGTTTTGAGATCAATCCATATAAGAAAGCTTGCCTGATCAACGGGTACGATGACATTGATTATCTGTTGAATTTAAGAGAAGGGGTTAGAGAATATGATTTAAAAAATTGAATGAATGCATAAAAAAATTACCATACTCCCAGGTGATGGCATTGGCAAAGAGGTAACGGCTGAAGGAAAGAAAGTGCTTGAGAAAATCGCGGAACTGTTTGAACATTCATTTGAATTTAATGAAGCGCTAATCGGACATGATTCCATTGAAAAAACCGGTATGGCATTACCCGATGAAACACTGGCTATACTCAAAAAAAGTGATGCCATTCTTTTCGGAGCTGTAGGTCATCCGAGATATGATAACGATCCAACATTGAAAGTTCGGCCTGAGCAGGGATTGTTAAAAATGCGTAAAGAGTTAGGTCTGTACGCCAACCTCCGCCCAATCAAACTTTTTGATGAATTACTCCATGCCTCCAGCATCAAGCCCGAAATACTGAAAGGCTCAGACATACTTTTTTTTCGCGAACTCACCGGTGATGTTTACTTCGGAGAAAAGGGAAGAAAAGATGAGGGCAATACCGCTTATGATCTGATGATTTACCAGCGCTATGAAATTGAACGAATTGCTCATAAGGCCTTTCGCGCTGCGCTTACAAGAAGAAAAAAAATTACTTCTGTTGATAAAGCCAATGTGCTCGAAAGCTCCAGACTCTGGAGAGAAGTGGTGCAGCAGGTAGCAAAAGAATATCCTGATGTAACGGTCGAACATCAGTTTGTTGATGCTACTGCGATGAAACTCATTCAGAATCCACGCAGCTTCGATGTGGTACTTACTGGAAATTTATTCGGAGATATTCTCACAGACGAAGCTTCACAGATAGCCGGTTCCATGGGTATGCTAGCCTCGGCATCTATCGGGGATTCAGTTGGATTGTACGAACCCATCCACGGAAGTGCACATGACATAACCGGAAAGGGAATTGCCAACCCGCTGGCTTCCATTCTTTCTGCTGCATTGTTGCTAGATATTTCTTTTGAATTGAAGGAAGAGTCTGAAACAGTAATAAAAGCAATTGAACAAACACTGAAACAAGGTTATCGCACGGTAGATATAGCCGATCAACAAACACCTAAAGAAAAAATTCTGAATACGAGCGCCATGGGTGCCCGTGTTGTAAAAAATATTGAAGTCGTTATCAGTCAACCTGCTTAACCAACAAGACTATGAGTAAGAAAAAAATAGAAATCTTTGACACCACCCTTCGCGATGGCGAACAGGTACCGGGTTGTCAACTAACTACTGAAGAGAAAGTAGTTATCGCGCGCGAACTTGAAGCACTCGGTGTCGATGTGATTGAAGCGGGCTTCCCTATTTCAAGCCCGGGTGATTTTCTTTCGGTGATCGGAATATCACGTGCCGTGAAAGAACCCGTGGTTTGTGGATTGACCCGCGCCAAGCAAGAAGACATTGATGTAGCAGCAGAAGCATTACGCTATGCCAAACGTGGTCGCATTCATACAGGTATTGGCGCCAGTGATGTTCACATCAAACACAAATTCCGCAGCACACGTGAACAAGTGCTCGAACAAGGCGTTTGGGCTGTTGAATATGCCAAAGGCAAGGGTCTTGAAGTTGAGTTTTATGCAGAAGATGCCGGAAGAGCTGATCTTGCCTTCCTTGCTCAGATGGTTGAAGCAATTATTAAAGCCGGAGCCGATGTAGTAAATATTCCAGACACGACAGGTTATTGTTTACCACATCTATACGGAAAAAGGATTCAATACTTGTTCGACAATGTAAGCAACATCGATAAGGCTGTTGTTTCCGTCCACTGTCATAACGATTTAGGCATGGCTACTGCGAACACAATCGAAGGTTTGATTCATGGTGCCCGTCAGGCGGAAGTTACCGTTAATGGAATTGGTGAGCGTGCTGGAAATACTTCACTCGAAGAAGTCGTAATGACCATAAAAACACATCAGGACCTTGTACTTTATACTAATATTAAAACAGAACGCCTTTTCGAGCTGAGCAAACTGGTGAGTAAAATGATGCGCATGCCCGTGCAGCCGAATAAAGCAATAGTTGGCAGTAATGCGTTCGCTCATTCTTCCGGCATTCATCAGGACGGGTTTCTCAAGCATGCTGAGAATTATGAAATCATCAATCCTTCTGATGTGGGCGTTTCGTCTTCTTCAATCTTGCTTACGGCCCGCAGCGGTCGAGCAGCACTTAAACACAGGTTAGAATTATTGGGTTATAAAATTGAAGGTGCCGATCTCGATATCGTTTATGAAAACTTTCTGATTTTAGCCGATGAGAAAAAACAAGTGAACGATCAGGACTTGGAGGTGCTCGCGGTTAATATTCCTGTATTGGCCCGTTAACTATAGTATAGAGTCAGATTGCTTTATCGCTTCTCACGTTCAGTCGTAAGATTAATAAAAGCTGAAATGGTGTGTGCAAGCAAACCATCCGAACGTTTATACCAGGCGTAGCGAAGTTCTATTTCATTGAATGACCATCGATGATAATCACCGCCTAAGGGTGTAAACCGAACACTGAGGCCAGTCTTGTAGCTATTAAAATTCGAAAGGTCATAGTCGGATGTATAAAATTCCTGCAACGGATTATGCAGCACGTACGGCTTGAAGAAATTTGCTCCTTTTTGTGTGTACATCCGAATAAAGGGAGAAAGGGTAAATTCCCGTGATACCTTCATGGGTGTTTCCACCTCTACCGTATGAGCTATAATTCCGAAATCATCCCAATAAAATCGATAGTATGTTCGAATGACCCACATTTTTCCCAAAAACATATTAAGTTGTGCTCCGATTGGAATTTTTAATCTCTGTTGTGGCAGGTTCTCTACTTTCAGAGAACTATCCGTAAAATAGACTCTGTGAAAAGGAGTCGATAGCAATCCATGCTGATACGAAATACCCGGATAGATACCGAAGGCCATTCTGCGGTTGAGCGTTTGGTAAAAACTGAACGAAAGATTGTAGGAGTTCCGTCTGTAAATACTAAACCATTCCTGCCCTCGTAATTCATCCGGATAGATTAAAATGCGTGGCTTTCCAGAATTCAACCATCGTAAATCATCAAAAAAAGTTTGCAGTGCCAAAGACCATTCTTTAGACTGGTCTTCTGATTGTTTACCAAAAGAAGCTCCCGCACCAATTGATAAATAATCAGACTCTCCTGAAATTCCTGAATTGACACCGACATTCCAGCCATTTTTAAGATTGCGATTATACCCAAGTGTAGCGTGAGCTCTAAAATCTTTTCTGGATGCAGATGAAACCACATCATCAATGTTATCAGTAGAGGCAGAGGAAATTACATCTACGCCAAATTCTAAGCTTACGTCTTGAATTGAGTCTCTTGTCCAGGTGAAGGAATAGTCCTGCACATACACTTGTAAATCTTCAGTCCCAACTCCACCAGTAACAGCTGAATGATTATTATCCTGAGTATAATAAGAAAACAGTGCCCGCACATCTGTGCGATGAAGTTTCTTTTTTAAATACACACTGTCGGCTCCTTTTTGTCCGAAAGCAAGCGAAGACGCAAGGAGACCAATGACAACATACCGTTTCTTCACAGCGAATGATTAATTACAACCACATCCTCCACTATTTTTTTTACTTCCGCCACCGGTAGCTCCTTCCCGATAAGCCTGTATATTTTCATCGGATCGTTTCGCTCCCATTTGTCCCATTTTCATTTCCCGATCATTCACATACACACGTTGATAGGGCTTCACCGACACACAAGCCGAAGTCGATAAAAGAATAACCAGTATGAATAGAACTTTCCGATTCATACGTGGTTTAGGTTAACGTTTAAGTGCTTAGATGTAAAAATTTTATTTTGATCCGTAACAATCAGGCAATGTATGTGAGGCAATTGCTCTATAAAATGCATGCCCACCGCCACGCCCATAATGGTAACAGCAGTAGCCATTGCATCCGAAAGTTCTGCGCTCGGACTAACTACCGTTACACTTTTAATTCCCCTTACAGGCTTTCCCGTTTTAGGATTGATGGAGTGCGAATAACGAACACCTTCAATTTCGAAATACTGTTCATAATCACCTGAAGTTGCTACTGAAGCATGATCAATCGGAAGCCATGCTATTGTTTTATCTCGATCATTAGGATTAGAAATACCCACCTTCCATGGCTTTCCATCCGAACGCGTACCCCATGCTGTAAGGTCACCACTCGCATTAATTACTCCACTCGTTATTCCCTTCTTAATCAGAAGTTCTTTTACTTTATCCGCTGCATAGCCCTTCCCAATGGCACCAAACCCAATGTGCATATTGGGCTTCGTTAGGTAAACACGATGGCCATCGAGCAAACTAATATTTTTATATCCAACACATTTCAACGCTTCAGTGAGCCGAGCTTCATCGGGTAAGGTAAATTGTTGGCCCTTGAAGTTATACATTCTTTTCAGCAGCCCTGAAGTAATATCAAATGCCCCTTGGGTGATACCAGAAATCTCTTTACTTCTTTTGATAATTTCATACACTTCCTGATCAACCGTAACGGGGCGGATGCCCGCGGATTGATTGATCATTGTTGTTTGAGATTTGTCGGAGAATTCTGTTAAAATATCTTCAATCCTTTTCACTTCATCTACGGCCAGATTCAACAATTCTTCTCCGTTTTCATCCGCCAACAATACAAATTCGAAAACAGAACCCATTAGTCGGACCTGTTTTCTGTATTCCTGTTGTACTGTTTCAGTCATTTCGAAAGTGTACCTTTTATTTGTGAAATAAACTCCTCCGATGATTGATTACTGTAGGGTAATGGCGCTAGCACAGATTTATCCGCCCGTAGCAAGATAAGTTGTGGAAATATTCCTTTTGGATTGTACGTTTCCGCCAACAAATCATTTTGTTTTTTCTCCTTTTCCGCTACCTGTTTTCGCTGAGGAAAATCAGCTTTCAGAATTACCAGGTTTTCTTTAGCAAATTCTAAAAATTCATTTTCAGATAGAACCTGCTTATCAAACCGAATACAAGGCGCGCACCAATCCGATCCGGCAAAAACAAGCAATACC
>JANNQJ010000037.1:0-4412 GCA_031400675.1 Cyclobacteriaceae bacterium | reverse complement strand
ACGAAACCGCCCTACCTACAACAGCGTGTTTAAATCAGGCGGGGGTTTAGTGTCCTCACAAAGTTTATTATCTTTATTACAAGCGGTCACGTGGGACAAGACGCAGTTTCAAAATCCCCGCCCGCTTTAAACACAAACGTTGGCGGTAATTTTTCTTGGACAAAGTAGACCATGAGTTTAATAGAATATCACAAGACGACTACTAAGGAGTTAAATGCACTGACAAACAAAGTCAGAAACCTAATATCACATTGGGGAGAAGATGGACGTTATAAAGAAGCTGTATTGAAGAATGTGATCAAGAGATTTTTACCAGAGAAATTTATAATCGCTACTGGCTTCGTAATTAAACAAACTGAAATCCGTGGACAACATCTATCTTCACGACAGTTAGACTTGATAATCTATGATGATGCTAGCCCTGTTCTTTTTAAAGAAGGAGATTTCGTAATACTGACACCTGACTCGGTTAAAGGAATAATTGAAGTGAAAGCTAATGTTCAGAACCAAGGTTTGGCTGGAATTGTTAGGCAAGCAAATGAAAACGGACAGTTTATCTTTTCTGGGAAAAGTAAAAAGGATGAAGAATTCTTTAACGGCATTTTCTCATATGAAGGTTATGGAAATGACTTTAATGTTGAAACGTTTGCAACTAATTTCATCGAAGGCAATATAGATTTTATTGATGCCCCAGATTATCAGGCATTCAAAGTCAATCATGTTTCACTGAATAAGGATTGGTTTGTTAAATACTGGAAAGAAGATCCAGATCCCCATTCGCTTTATAACATTACAGATTTATCATTTCCATTCTTTATCTCTAATTTGACTGATACATTAGCTGGAAACTCAGTCCAAAAGAATAACTTTATTTGGTTTGCTACCGACAAGGAATTAAATCTTCGGAAACAGTTTTAGGTAAAAAAATGTAAATCCCAACACAATGGCTAAAGAATTACCGCCCTACACTAGTTCTACTGGACTTTTGAAAGATTTATTCAAGAAGATTCAAGAAGCCCCGCCTCCCCCTCGATTCAGTCAAGACTATCTTTTTACAAGTCTTAAATTTAAAAAGTCAGGAAGTACAATGCCCTTTATCTCCTTTTTAAAAAGATTGGGTTTTTTGTCAACTGATGGAAGTCCTACAGATATCTATAGAAAATTTAGGAATCCAGACCCAAGTGTTTCTGGGCTCGCTATGGCTCAAGCTATTAAGGTTGGCTACGCAGATCTATATAACAGAAACGAGTACTGGCATTCCCTTGACAAAAATGCGTTAAAGAATTTCCTCATTGAGGTTTTGGAACTTGAGGCAGATAATGCAGTCTTAAAATACATTACAACCACAATTGACACTTTAAAAACCTACGCCTCATTTAACAACGTAACGGAGCCGTTGAAAGATGAAGGGGAAGATGAGGATGAGCCCAACGAGAAACCGGAGATAAAAACTCGCGCAAAATCAAATTCTGATTTGGGAGGCATAAATCTTTCGTATACTATAAATCTGAATCTTCCTGAGACTTCAGATATTAAAGCTTTTGATGCAATATTTAAGAGTCTTAAAGAAAACCTTTTAAAGAAATGAAGGCTAAAGAAGACGAAAACGTAATCAAACTATTCGGAATCACAAATCAATTTCTAGAACTCGATCTTGATAGAATTGAAAAGATTCATCAGGTTGACTTAGGACGAAAAAAGATAAAGGGAGATACTGACAACATCTATTATCCTCAATTTGAAACCGAAATTCGGCAGGAGGCAAAGCTGATGGCAAGGCATTATGAAATATTCTATTGCCTTGAGAAATCTATTAGAGATTTAATATCTACGACTCTTGAAACGCCCGAGGGGACTTGGTGGGACACAAAGGTGCCTCAAAAGGTGAAGGATGACGTTAAAGGGCGAATTCAAAGAGAAATTGATTCTGGTGTTTCACCGCGTTCTAAGGAACCAATCGACTTCACAACATTTGGAGAATTGAGTGACATAATAAAGTCCAACTGGGACATTTTCGGTAGAATATTTAACAGTCCTAAAGCGGTTGAGAGAGTGATGGGAAATCTAAATACGCTACGAGCTCCAATTGCACATTGTACTAAACTAGCAGAGGACGAGGAACTAAGACTTCAGATTAGTGTCAGAGACTGGTTTAGACTGATGCAATGAAAAACTACCGCCAACAAAATGTTTATGCAATGCGGGGGTTCAGTGTATGTATTAAAAGTAATTTCTTAATTTAATTCGGTGTCGGGGGACAGAGAAGTGCAGGTCGGGCTAAACATTTCGCTGCGCTACATTTTTTAGCCCTCCTATTCCCCGCACTGCATAAACACAAACGTTGGGCGTCATGCCTTTCGGACAATTTCGACCTCCGAAAAAAGAGAAAAAATGAGTAAATTGTGAGGTGAAAAAACGACCATCTAGACACATTGATTTAGAGATTGACAAGCTGACAAATTCAGTCGAGAACTCCCTAACTGGAGAAGTGTTTGATACAGAAATAACACGACTCAGTAAAAGGGACTTAAAGGAAATTAAGAAATCAGACTGGGTGTTTGATTGGAAACTTGAGTTCCGGACACCAAAAAATGAGGTTTACAAATTAAGTACAGTTAATAATCCGACCATTATTCAAGGACTTTTAAGCATTGAGGACAAAGACGACCACATCTTCATGCACTTAATTGAAAGTGCAAAATTCAATAAAGGAAAAGATAAAATTTACTTAGGAGTGCCAGGAAATCTGGTTGCCTTTGCTTGTAAAGTATCTCTTGACAAGGGATACGATGGTTACGTTGCATTTGACAGCAAGACGGCTTTAATCGAACACTATAAGCAGACTTTAGGAGCGACTCATTTGATTCGGCAGAGAATGTTTGTAGATCCAGTCGCAGCATATAAACTTATATCAAGATATTTTAATGAATAAAACTATGGGACTGATTAGAGAACCTAAAAACGTTGACTTTATTATCAAATCTGAACCTTGGACAAAGGAGGAGTTAAAAAAATTCAGAGAGATAATGAAGCAACAACGAGAGAGACGAGGAAAGTTAAAAGCACGTGTGACTAAAAAAAGAGCCACAAAGGCACGAACGCCCAACAAAGTGCATATGCCATAACCGGGGTTCGGTGCTGCGATTTAGTTTTGTTTCTTAATTTCGTTCGGCCAAGTGGACAATTTCGCAGCAGGTCGCCAAAGTCATTCGCTACGCTCATTTAACTTTGGCTCCTAACCCGGCTACGTCATATGCACAAACGTTGCATGCAAGGCGTGGACGCTGCTTCGAAAGACGTGGATGACTAATTGATTAAGATTCGTTATCTGATAACGTTGGACAAAAAAAGACCCGCCCGACCGACATTAAAGTATCGCGCGAAGCGCGATTTTTTTTTGCGGTTTGGCAAAGGATGTTTAGAAAAATAGGGTTAACGAAAAAATTTAGTCTCCGCAGACAAGATTTTAACTGTACGCAGACAAATTCAGCAACGCAGGACATTTCTCATACGCAGACAAAGAGTTTTAACGCTGTTACGCTGGACGTTTCCTGTCCGACCTAAGTTTAACTTTCGACAAGACCATTTTGACTATTTCGACTTGTACTAACGACACTGACTCTATTATGAACGGTCTGACAAAAACGCCCAGCATGCAACAGCGTGTTTATGTCAACTTGGGGTTTGGTGTCCTTATTTAGTTTCTGTTTCTTTAGTTAGTTTTGTATCGGTGGACACTTTTGACTGGTCGCGTTTGTCATTCGTTCCTCATTTAACAAACGCTCCTAGCCCCAAGTCGCCATAAACACAAACGTTGGCGGCAAGCCATCGACCAGACACCGAGACAACAGACGGACTTTTAAGACGGTTGACAAAAACTTAACGACATTTTTGGTAGCGACACCGATAATTAACGTTTTATCAATTTGGATATTAACGGTTCTTCATTGGACAATTTGGCAAGGAAAATATGGATATGTGATTTCGTCTTTCTTCGTGTTTCTCGGTCTGACAATTTTGCTATCCTTGATAATTTTAAACAAGCAAATAAAATTCAACGGACGGACTCTGTTGAATATCGTGATAACATTCGCTTTGGGTTACTTGGTGTATGTTGACATTAACTTTTTATTAGAAGCAATGAGCAATGACGGGTTTATACTTGTCACCTCGGACCAAGTTGCCCGTAGACAAAGTAAAAAACTGAGAAATGGGACAAATGGCCAGCCGCCAACAAAATGTTTCTGCAATGGTGCCCTGACGTGTTGGTTTTAAGTTTTATCTTCGTTCAACGCTATCGTTTCGTGGGACAGGACGCGGCTTCGAAAAGGCACCACTGCAGAAACACAAACGTTGCAAGCCATAGGGTCAAGAAAATAATTGAACTAATTAACGGGTGACATTCCACTAAT
>JANNQJ010000036.1:0-3875 GCA_031400675.1 Cyclobacteriaceae bacterium | reverse complement strand
GCTATTAAAGATTCAAACCTCCCGCTGACAGAACTAGACCCAGATCGCGCAGGCGTTATTTGGGGATCTGGCATCGGGGGGTTATTTACTTTTCAGGAAGAGGTTAAATCCTATACAAAAGGCGATGGCACACCACGCTTTAATCCATTTTTTATCCCGAAGATGATTCCTGATTTGAGTGCAGGGCATATCTCAATAAAATATGGGTTTCGTGGACCTAATTTCGCAACCGTCTCAGCCTGTGCATCCGCTACCAATGCGATCTATGATGCCTTCACGTACATCCGTTTAGGAAAGGCAGATATTATTGTATCCGGTGGATCAGAAGCAGCCGTTGTAGAAGCCGGGATTGGAGGATTCAATGCGATGAAGGCACTATCAGAAAGAAATGATTCACCTGCCACTGCATCAAGACCTTATGATAAAGACCGTGACGGTTTTGTATTGGGCGAAGGTGCGGGAGCGTTAATTTTGGAAGAATATGAACACGCGAAAAAACGCGGAGCAAAAATCTATTGTGAAATAATCGGTGGCGGTATGTCTGCCGATGCCTATCATATTACAGCCCCACACCCAGAAGGAGCGGGTATTACTCGAGTGATGTACAACGCCTTAGAAGAGGCAGAGATAAAACCCGAGGATGTGGATTATGTTAACACCCATGGCACTTCCACTCCGCTGGGGGATCTTGGAGAGATTAAAGCAATCCAAAAAGTTTTTGGCGATCATGCGTATAAGATGAACATCAGTTCTACCAAATCAATGACAGGCCATTTACTGGGTGCGGCAGGAGCCATTGAAGCGATCGCGTGTATCCTTGCCATTCAGGAATCTATCATCCCTCCTACCATCAATCACTTTACCGATGATGAGGGACTCGATCCAAAACTTAATCTTACCTTCAACAAAGCACAAAAGCGCGAGGTTAAAGTTGCCCTCAGCAACACTTTTGGTTTTGGTGGGCACAATGCTTCAATACTTTTAAAGAAGTTACCGGCAAACCGGTAACGAGTAACCGGTTGTGTGGCGCCTACTGAAACTTCCTAAGAAGAAACCTCAGACCCCCGATAAAAAAATTATTACGGCTATTCAAACCATTGCCGGGTTTACTCCTAATAATCTGGAATTGTATCGATTGGCTACCCGGCACAGCTCCATAGCAAAAGAAGATCGCAATGGCTTTAAAGAAAGCAACGAACGCCTGGAGTACTTAGGCGATGCTATCCTCGGTGCTGCGGTTGCCGATTTTTTGTTCAAAAAATTCCCTTACAAGGATGAGGGCTTTCTAACAGAAATCCGTTCACGGATTGTAAACCGGGAGTCTCTGAATTTATTAGCCCGCAAAATTGGGATTGGCAGCATTGTTCAGTTCGATCAGAAAAATACACAACTACAACAAGTCATACTGGGCAATACGCTTGAGGCTATTGTGGGTGCTGTATACATGGATAGAGGGTATTTAAAGTGCAAGCAATTTGTAGTGACTAAACTAATTGCTCCGCATTTTGATTTGGATGAATTAGTCAATTCCAATTCAAACTTCAAGAGCAAATTAATTGAATGGGGACAACGCGAAGGCAAAGAGGTCCGTTTTGAGATTGTAAGCGTTCAGAAGGGGAAACTCCATAAAGAGTTTACGGCACAGGTATTTGTTAGCAATGAAGCGGCGGGGACAGGATATGGCAATAGCAAGAAAAAAGCCGAACAGGATGCTGCCTTTAAGACTTGTGAAAAACTGAACATTCTGAAGAGTTTAGAAGTTGGAGGTTAGAAGGGAAAGGAAAATTAAAAAATGAGTCAATTATGATGATAGGCACAAAAGTTCGAATGAATCTATAATTTCAAAATCCAGTGTCCAGAATCAAGAATCAAGAATCAAGGATCAAGATTGCCGGTGCTACACTGAATCAAACTCCATTAGATTGGTTGCACAATACGCAAAACATTATTCGTGCTATTGAAGATGCACGTAATCAGCAAGTGAAAATTTTATGCCTTCCCGAGCTATGCATTACAGGCTACGGATGTGAAGATTTATTTCTAAGCGACTGGCTTTCTGAGAAAGCCTGGGAAGAACTTGAAAAAATAAGAGTACACTGTAAAAACATTGTTGTTTGTGTGGGGCTTCCAATACGATTCGATTCAACCACCTACAATGGTGTTTGTGTTATCAGCGATGAGAAAATTCTCGGTATAACGCTGAAACAAAACCTGGCGAAAGATGGAGTTCACTATGAGACCCGGTGGTTTGAAGAATGGGTACCAGAAAAAATAATTGAATTAAATAAGAACTCGGAGAAAATTCAGGTAGGTGACCTTATCTATGAATTGGAAGGCATTACTTTCGGATTTGAAATCTGTGAAGATGCTTGGATCAAGAACAGGCCTGGGTACAATCTCAGCAAGCGTGGTGTAAATCTAATTTTAAACTCCAGCGCCAGTCATTTTGCATTGGGTAAGAGTATAGTTCGTGAAAAATTAGTGACAGACAGTTCTATAACTTTCAATTGCGCCTACCTCTATGTTAACCTTTTAGGTAATGAGGCGGGGCGTATGATTTATGATGGCGACATCCTGTTAGCTAGCGAAGGTAAATTACTAGCACAAAACAATCGTTTGTCATTTAAATCGTATAACCTGCTTACATACGAATTTGATTTCAATCAACCGTCTAACAATAGGCCTCAGCCACTTACCGACAATAAAGAAAAGAATGAAGAATTAGCTCAGGCAACTTCGTTAGCCCTTTATGATTACTTGCGAAAAAGCAAGGCGAAAGGCTTTGTGTTATCACTAAGCGGAGGAGCAGATTCCTCCATGTGTGCTATACTGGTTGCTGAAATGATCAAGCGAGCAAGTTATCACCTGGGATGGGCAACTTTCTTCAAACACATTGGTCTGAATCCGTCAAACATAAAAGAAAATCCTTTAACCGCTACAAAAAAACTACTCGCTTGCGCGTATCAGACTACTAATAATTCTTCAGAGACCACTCTACTGGCAGCGCAACGACTTGCCGAATCTATTGGAGCGGAATTTTATCAATGGAGTATTCAGAACGAAGTTGATAGTTACACAAAAAAAATTGAGAACGCACTGAAACGAAAAATGACTTGGGAAACTGACGACATCAGTTTACAAAATATTCAGGCCCGTGCCCGTTCACCCATCATTTGGATGCTGGCTAATATCAAGCAAGCAATCTTGCTCACAACCTCAAACCGAAGTGAGGGTGATGTAGGATATGCTACCATGGATGGTGATACCAGTGGAAGCCTTGCCCCTATTGCCGGAATAGATAAGACTTTTATTTTACAATGGTTGAAATGGGCTGAGAAAGAACTTGGCTATCAAGGACTTCAGACAGTAAACTCCCTTCAACCAACAGCCGAACTCAGGCCTCTTGAACGACATCAAACCGATGAGTCAGATTTAATGCCCTACTCCACTCTGAAAGAAATTGAACAACATGCCATACTGGAGCGGAAATCCCCGGTACAAGTATTTAGCTCGATGCTTTCAAACCATAAAGATCAAAATCAGTTGAAGATTTACATCAAAAAGTTTTTTAAGCTTTGGGCAGCCAATCAATGGAAGCGTGAGCGTTTCGCCCCTTCCTTTCACCTGGATGAACTAAATGTTGACCCTCGCACGTGGTGCAGATTTCCAATACTATCGGCCGGCTTTGCAGAAGAACTTGACATGCTAGACTCGTTGTAAGCACCAATCTCATACAAAATTTTTATCTCGTTAACTTTAAACATTGAACTTTAAACATTGAACCGACTATATTGCGACCTTAAATTTTGATTGATTCAGTTATGCATATACTTAGCTACATCGTTTGGAATGCCAGCCCTGATATTTTTACATTG
>JANNQJ010000035.1:0-3818 GCA_031400675.1 Cyclobacteriaceae bacterium | reverse complement strand
TTCAGATCCGCCAAATGACCTGAATCTCGGGGAATTTTAATCAGAATGCTCATGAGGTATTGGTTCCTGATTTTAGAGACAACGGGTTCTCCGGGGCCTAAAATCTTTGTATCGGGTATGGCAATTCTCAGTGTTTCTGTTAACTCCTGAGAAGCGTTATAGCTTATTTTTTTGTCGGAGTGTTTTACCACAATCTCAATCAATCGTGCGAATGGCGGATAGGCATGTTGTCTGCGATCGGCAATTTCGGTTTGGTAGAACTCTTCCTGAGTATGGTTCAGAATAAAATTTAGAATAGGGTGATCGGTATGAGAGGTTTGAATAATTACTTTCCCAGGTTTATCGCGCCTTCCTGCTCGTCCGCTTACTTGCGTGATCAATTGAAAAGCACGTTCATACGAACGAAAATCGGGGAAATGCATCATTCGATCAGCATTGAATACACCCACTAAACTCACTCGATCAAAATCCAAGCCTTTCGTAACCATCTGTGTTCCTACTAAAATATCGGTTGCACCACTTTCAAACTGTTCAATAATATTTTCATATCCGCTCTTCACTCGCGTTGTATCAAAATCCATTCGCAGAACTGTAGCATCCTGAAAATGAAGTTTAAGTTCTTCTTCAAGTTTTTCAGTGCCGTAGCCCACCGTGAGAATTCGATTTGAGGAACACGTAGGGCATGATGAAGGCAAAGGTTCTTTGTACCCGCAATAGTGACACACCATGGCATGCTGGTATTGATGATACGTGAGACTGACTGAACAGTTCACACACTTGGGTACCCATCCGCAGTCTTCGCAATTAACCATGGGCGAATAGCCCCTTCGGTTTTGGAAGATAATTACTTGTTCTTTTTGGGATAATGTTTCGCCAATTGATTTGAGGAGCAGTCTCGAAAAATCACCTTTCGAAGTTTTATTTCTTCGTTCACTACTCATATCAGCAAGAATTACTTGTGGAAGTTTTGCCTCGCCATAGCGTGAGTGAAGTTGAACGAATCCGTACTTACCTTGTTGCGCCAGATAAAATGACTCTACAGATGGGGTTGCGGACCCAAGCAATACTTTTGCATGATGCATATGACCAATTACCAAGGCTACATCGCGCGCATGGTAGCGAGGAGCAGGTTCTTGTTGCTTATAAGAAGTATCATGCTCTTCGTCTACAATAAGTAGCCCCAGGTTATCGAAAGGGAGGAAAATCGATGAGCGTACTCCCACTACAAATTTGAATCGCCCGTTCAGTATTCCATTCCAAACCTCCACACGCTCGTTGTCCGAAAATTTAGAATGGTAAACACCCATCGTTGTTCCGAATACTTTCTTCAGTCGTTGAACAATTTGGGTAGTGAGTGCAATTTCAGGCAACAAATACAAAACCTGAGATCCTCCTTCAAGAGCCTTCTTGATCAGATCAATATAAATTTCGGTTTTTCCACTTCCGGTGATACCGTGCAATAAGGTAGTAGTGTGCGTTTCAAAACATTTTAAAATATCTCCTTGAGCAATGAGTTGTTCTTCGCTTAACGTGATTTCGGGTAATACTTGATCCTCCTCCGATTCAAAGCGTGAGATAATTACTTCGAACTCTTCGAATATAGAATTCTTAATCAATGTGGCGAGTGAGGACTCCGAAATATCGCCACCAAGTAAATTCCCTTTTGAAACCCCATTTTTATTGATGTGAATATCGTGAAGTACCTGAACCAGCTGTAAGTATTTTAATAGAACCGATTCTTGTTTTGGCTTTGTAGACAAAGTTTCAAAAACTTTCTCCAGCGCCTCATGGGTTGTATATCCTTCTGCAAGTCGGATTCGCTTTTCTGTTTTTGGTTTGAATTTCTCTTTTACCTCTTCATAGAGAATAACAGCTTCTTTACTTACGAGTGATTTTAAAATACTGTATAGATTTTTAAGACCGAGCAGTTTTGATATTTCAGAGTAGGGAAGGGGCTCTTGTTGAAGGTGTTTGAGTAGAATTTCTTCTTTGGGTGAAAACTCAAATAATGTAGTTTCCCAATCGAAAGCGGGATTAACCTGTACCATTGACTCACTCGATAACTTAAGTCCAGCGGGTAGTGCTGCGTTCATGACTTCTCCAGCGCTGCATAAATAGTATTCGCCAATCCACTGAAAAAGTTTTACCTGTTGTGAATTAACGACTGGCTCATCGTCCAGCAACTCAAGAATGTATTTCGCTTCGTAATCTTTTGGTGGAGTTTCATGAATGTTGATGATAATGCCGGTCAGGACCTTACGATCACCAAACTGAACAATGGCCCGAAGTCCGGGTTTTATTTTATCATTGAGGTTAAAGGGTATCCGGTATGTAAATAATTTTGGAATAGGCACAGGCAGCAGCAGTTCTGCAAAAAAAGTACTGCGGGAATCGACCTGCTCAAAAATATCCACGTTGTAAAATAGTTAAAATTAATCTCTGAATCAGAATTCGTTGAATTTTGGAATTTACAGAATTATAGTGATTGACAATTTCTCTGATGGTATTATTTTGCTTAATTTTTAATTCTGAAAATTCTGATTCAGACAATTTGCTGTAAAGCATCCTCTACTTTTGTTACGGGCAGCTTACAGGTTTTATCATAGCAAACGTAAATCATGGATATGTCAGCTCGTGTCACTTTATCAGCCAGTAAGGGAAGGCTACTTTTAGCCGTAGTCCCCATTAATAAGGAGAAAGGTTGGTAGTCTTTTTTGAATGCATTTTTCAATTTCAAGCAATTTTCCCCTACAAAGGCAACTTCTGCCATGCCATGCTTCATTTCGGTTAGTACAATTCCCCAGTTCGACATGTAGTTAGGTTCGTTGTAGATGAGGTGGCTAAGTTCTGTGGTCATGGTAACCGCTAATTCTTTCCAGTCTTCGCGATCGAGCAGAATGCCAAGGTGATACAGGTTTTGAACCATAATTCCATTGGAGGAAGGGATGACGTTATCAAAAATTTCCTTTTTGCGCGCAATTAGTTTTTCAGCTTTTGAGCTGGTAAAGTAGAAATAGGATTCGTGTTTATCGAAGAAATTCTCTAATACGTAATCCGTAATTTTTTCTGCTTGACGAAGTGATTGTTCATCAAACTCAGCCTGATAGAGTTTTATAAGGGCCTGGATGAAATAGGCATAGTCTTCCAGGAAACCCTCAGTCGCAGATCTTTTTCCTTTGAAAGAACGAAACAACTTACTTCCTTCCATGAGATTGTTCTGAAGGAATCGTGCATTATTTCCGGCAGCCGTTAAGAATTGTTCATCACCAAAGGCATGGTATGCGTCAAGTAATCCTGAAATAGTCATGGCGTTCCACCCAGTAAGAATTTTATCATCCAACCCGGGTTTAACCCGACTGTCTCTAACGTTCAATAGTTTTTGCTTTGCTGATTGAACAATTGAAGTCAATTCAGTTTTATCCAAATTATACTTCTTTAAAATGGGTTGAACATCTTCAATTTGCTTTAAGATATTAGCTCCATGTTCCCAATTCCCGGTAGAGGTTGTTTCAAAATATTCCGATACAATTTGTGCGTTCGCCTCTCCAACAACGCTTGCCATTTCATCATTCGTCCAGATATAATATTTTCCTTCAATGCCTTCACTATCCGCATCTAAGGCAGAATAAAATCCTCCATCGGCATGTGTCATTTCACGTTGAAGCCAGGCAAACGTATCGTACACTACAGTCTTGAAGAAATCATCTTTCGTAATGGTGTAGGCTTCACTGTACAGACTTACTAACTGGGCATTATCGTAAAGCATTTTTTCAAAGTGAGGCGCGAACCATTCGCCATCGACCGAGTAGCGGGCAAAG
>JANNQJ010000034.1:0-9774 GCA_031400675.1 Cyclobacteriaceae bacterium | reverse complement strand
GAAACCATCCCGTTATCGCACAAAATAACATGCTCGGGTTTTCTGATAAGAGAAAAACAGAAGCCAAGAAGAATTGATAAAGACAAGTTGCCTCCAGATTTACTGATTGAACAGATTGTAAATCTGAAAAACGGAGTTGATGTTACAGATAAAGAAACAGGCAGTCTACTTTATAAAAACGAAGACCTGACGTTACCTCCTCGAAAATCCAGGAGTTATGCCTATTGCTCGGATACACGGTATTACAAAGCTCTTGTTAAACAACTGCAGCATGTAGATGTTCTGTACCATGAAGCCACATTCACACAAGAAGATGAGTTAAAAGCTAATGAAACGATGCACAGTACGGCAAGGCAAGCAGCACAAATAGCGCAACAAGCAATAGCTAAAAAATTACTGATCGGGCATTTTTCGGCACGGTATAAAGAACTATCTCCTCTATTGAAGGAGGCTGCAACAATATTTCCGAATACCTATCTTGCACAAGAAGGCGACACCTTTAGTATTGAAGAATAATGGAATCCACCATCAACCAGAAAAAGAACAGACTCTTTATTATCCTCTGTGGAATATTCATTAC
Organism: Cyclobacteriaceae bacterium; assembly: GCA_031400675.1. Lineage (GTDB taxonomy): Bacteria > Bacteroidota > Bacteroidia > Cytophagales > Cyclobacteriaceae > UBA2336. The sequence continues at coordinate 9,194 of JANNQJ010000034.1, read as the reverse complement.
CAATGCGCTTCTGGCGGAGATGATTGGAGTAAAGATCTTTTCATTTGAGAAAACCTTTGGCCTGAGTCCAGCGAACCTTGATATTTTAGGCTTCTCCATGAGCTTTAATCTTACTGCGGGAGTTGTTATCTGGCCCATTGTATTTATCACAACCGATCTGATTAATGAATACTTCGGAAAACCCGGTGTAAAGCGGATCAGCTATTTAACAGCCGGATTAATTGCATATGCGTTCATTGTGATTTTTCTTACGATGAGTCTTGCCCCTGCTGATTTCTGGATTGAGACCAATAGCACTGATCCTGCAGGAAATACCTTCAACATCAGTTACGCATTCAATAAAATATTCGGGCAAGGGCAACGCATTATCATTGGATCACTTACTGCCTTTTTGCTCGGGCAATTGGTAGATGTATTCGTATTCCAAAAACTTAAAAGAATTACAGGCAACAAAATGCTTTGGCTACGTGCTACCGGCTCAACGCTGGTATCTCAATTCATCGACAGCTTTGTCGTGTTGTTCATTGCCTTTTACGGTGTGTTTACCAATTCGCAAATCATAGCCATTGGCATTACCAACTATATCTATAAACTTTTAATAGCGATTGCACTAACACCGATCATCTACCTGGGGCATTCCATCATTGACAAGTATTTAGGAAAAGAGCAGGCAGAAAAAATTTCAGAAGAGGCTACAAATCAAAGTAAGGGGTTCTTCTAGAGATTAGTAAGAGGTTATCGGTTAGCAGTAATCTGGTAATTTTCTACCGATTACTGATCACGGATCACAGATTACTATTTTAACTTCTTCTAATGTTATCACAAATAACTGCAGTCGCAATAGCCGCGTTTAATGATTCAGCCTGGCCAAATCGTGGGATAGTTATCCGTTTAGTTACAAATCGTTCTACCTCTCTGGAAATACCACTGGCTTCATTGCCGATAACAACAATTCCTGTAGCCCCAAAATCCAACTGATGAACATTATCACCATCTAAAAAAGTACCGAATACGGGTAAACTAGTCTTGCTCAAGGTTTGCTCAAGGTTTGCATAAAAAACATCGACTCGCGTAAAAGAACCCATACTGGACTGGATGACTTTGTTGTTATAGACATCCGCGGTTTCTTCAGAGGCGACAATGTTTTTTATTCCGTACCAATCAGCGGTACGGATTATCGTACCCAAGTTACCCGGGTCGCGGATATCATCCAACATGAGAATAAAACTCTCGCTCTTGATGACAGGTGCTTGATTGGATTTTATGCGAACTACAGCCAAGGCTGCATCATTTGTACTGTAATCCCCCAAGTCAGCGAGTTCGGTAGATTTTACTTCCACCACCTCACCTTTGAAAGCCTTTAATACGGATCGGTTCTCTTGCCCAAATTCATGTGTGATCAAAAGTTGTTCAATCTGAAAGTCGGACTTCAAAAGTTCTTGTACACTTTTCCGCCCTTCTACCACAAAACATTGTTCCTGTTTTCGGTATTTCTTTAATTGCAAGGATTTGATGAATTTAATCCGGGCTTTTGACAGCATGTAGCAACGTTTTGATAGTGACGAAAAATAGATATTATTTCATTCTTTTCCCCTTTTTATTGCTTCTCTCAGGTTGCATCGGTACAAAACACCTGAAAGAAAATGAAAGCCTGCTTTACAAACAACGGATCAAAGCTACAAAAGGAATAAACACGGACGATCTGGATGAAATGTACGCCCAGAATGCGAACCGAAAAGTGTTAGGCACTCCGATAGCCCCGTTGGTATGGATTCACTACCTGGGTAAGAAACATTTCGATCCCAGGAAATATGAAAAGAAAATCACAAAAGCTGAAAAGAAATACGATGCCAAAATTGCTAAAGCTAAATCCGATAAGAAGGTAAATAATATCCAGTTTCGAAAACAAGGCAAAATAGCCAAGTATAACGATCGGCTGCAGAATGGAAATCAGATGATGCAGTGGGGTGAACCCATAGCCGTATTTGATAGCGCTAAGGTAAGTATCACTGTTGGAAGATTTCAAGAATACCTTTTTACACACGGCTACTTTCAAAACAAAGTCTCATACAAAACAACATCCCTAGCACGGCTTGTGAATATCCGTTATACTATTGAACCTGGAAAACAGTATACACTCGATACTGTATTTCACAACGTGCAAGACAGCACGATCTATAACTTACTATTATCCGATGAGGAGAATAACCTACTCAAAAAAGGTGAACCTTATTTGCAGGATAACTTCACAAAAGAACGTGAGCGTATTGACTTGCTCCTAAAGGATCACGGGTATTACGACTTCAGCCGGCAATATGTAGAATTTAACATTGATACCACTTCCCGCGGAAATCAAAAGGCTACCGTGCAAATTATTATTAACGATCCTGCTAAAAGAAACAGTCATAAGAAATTTTACATTGACGAAATAAACTTCATTACAGACGCTGGTGTTACTGGAAGTACCCTGGGCCGTGAAGAGAGAGTCTATAGAAATATCAAGTATCAGTACTTCAAAAAAATGTATAGTTTAAAAATCCTGAGCCAACGGGTATTCATTGCCCCAGGAACATTCTACAACAGAACGAAAACATTCGACACCCAACGGCAAATAGCGAACCTAAACAATTTTAAGTTCGTGAACATCAACTACGATACCTCTGGCGGAAAATTCATTGCTAACATTTATACCAGCGCGTTAGATCGCTATCAATGGTCGAATGAAATTGGCTTGAGTATTACACAAGGATTTCCAGGCCCGTTTTACAATTTGAACTTTTTGAAAAGAAACATTTTCAAAGGACTCGAAAATTTTGAAATGAACGGCCGTATTGGTTACGAAGGCGTGGCGGCTGCCACCAGCACCGCGGATGTGTATCAAAGCATAGAAGCCGGAATCAATGGCTCTATTACATTTCCTCAATTCCTCTTTCCGTTAAGTGAGGAAAGACGATATAAACTGGGGCGTTATAACCCCAGAACAAGAGTACAGTTAGGTTACAATTATACAAGCCGACCCGAATATATCCGAGCATCAACTTCTGTCAATTACACCTACAGCTGGGAGAATCAGCGTATCAGAAGATATGACCTTACCCTGGCAAGTTTAAGTGTTATCAATTCTGACACTGATCCGGCTTTCCAGGAATTTCTTCAGGACCAATTTGATAGCCTGGGTAACACCCTGATCTATTCTTTCAATCCATCGTTTGTCAGCAGTATAATTTTTGCCATGACGTGGAATCACAATAATTACGGAAGTCCGAATCAAAGCTCAGCATTCCTTCGCTGGTCGGTTGAAAGCGGAGGAACCGTTCAAAACTTTATTGATTTTAGATTTACAGAAAAAAGGGGGCTACAGACTTTTAAATATATAAGGGTTAATGTGGATGCTCGAAGGGTCAATGTACTCAACAAAAACACAACACTGGCATACCGTTTCAATGCGGGAGTTGCGTATTCTTATGACTCCGAAGATGTATTGCCATACGAAAAATATTTCTTTGCAGGAGGTAGTAACAGCGTACGAGCGTGGCGGCCGCGCAGGCTTGGGCCAGGGTCGTTTAAGCCACCTGTGAGTTCCGACATTGAAAAGAATGGTTATTTCGATTATCAATTCGAACAACCCGGTGATATGGTATTGGAGGCAAGCGTAGAGTTACGAAAGAAACTTTTTGGGTTTGTTGAAGGAGCTGTATTTCTGGATGCGGGAAACGTGTGGACATTTAAGCCGAGGGAAAAAAAGAATGAGAACGGTGATTTAATTGATAATGGGAATTCAGAATTCAAAATAAATGAATTTTACAGAGAGGTGGGCATGGGCACTGGCTTTGGGTTGCGTTTCAATTTTTCATTCCTGATTCTACGCTTTGATGTGGGTATGAAAGTGTACGACCCTGCACGCGATGAAGGCGATCGCTTTGTCTTGGATCATGTAAAATTCTTTAATCCGTTTGGAGTCAACAAAGAACCTGTCATCTACAACATTGGAATTGGATATCCTTTCTAATTCCAAAATATCAAACTTGTGCCCGTAAGACTTTCCATGCCTCCTCCACCTTTCCGGATTGTAAGTATTGATGCGCTAAACGGTGTGTAGCATCGTGGCCTTGCTTGATGACGGAATTTACCTCAGAGGGTATTGATTCATGAACAGCTTCGGGTATCTTCTCCACATTTGCCAACATGCCCAAATCATTGCCTGTTAAAATTTTACTGTTTCGAATTTGCTCAGGGAGTTGATCAATGCCAATTGCTATTTTATCAAGAGGTTTAGGGACTTTAAACAACGCATCGCCTTGAGCCCTGCAATACCAATCGCCACCCATACGGGAAACGGCATCTAATTTGAACGGATCAATTTTACCTTCTGCATCCAGGAGTTCCTCCTTCACGTGCATCAAAATAACTTCACAGATAACGAGATTTCCGGCAGCACCTTGATCACCCGTTTTAATTACCTGAAGAACCTTACACTCAAACGCCACAGGCGACTCGCCTACTCTTGGAGGCTTGACCATGGTGGAGGGTACTTGTGTAAATCCTGCCTTTACAAATTCATTTACTCCTTTAGGATATTCTGTACTTGCCAACGATGCCTGCTGTACCATCGAGTAATTCACAATATTTATTACGACTTCCGGAACCTCGAGCACATTTTCATAACTGTGTTTGGTTGTGTTATCACGACCTCTGCGTGCCGGGGAGAAAATCAAAATAGGTGGGTTCGCACCAAAACAATTAAAAAAACTGAACGGACTCAGATTAACATTCCCTTCTTTATCAATTGTGCTGGCAAAGGCAATCGGTCGTGGGGCCACAGCACCCAACAGATAGCTATGCATTTTGCCAACGGGTATTTCTTTTGGATCTATTATCATAATTTTTTTGTCAGTCTGAGCTTGTCGAAGACGGACTACCTTGCCTTAAATTTGATAGCCTCACATTCTACGATGTAAACAAAATATTGATGGTCACAAGGCATAAGTAAATGTAGGTTCGTCACCCTTCGACAAGCTCAGGGTGACAATTTAATTTGCTGGTAAAATTTTTCCCTTACACTCCCCAAATCCAATTCGCACACCATCTTTCTCCGCCAGGCCTTTAATGATCACCGTATCACCGTCTTCAATAAATTTTCGTTCGGTACCATCCGGCATTGTCATCGGCCTCTGTCCATTCCAACTTAACTCCAGCATCGAACCATAAGAACCGGGTGAAGGGCCGCTGATCGTACCTGAGGCATACATATCACCTACCTGAATGTTACAACCGTTCACAGTATGATGTGCTAACTGTTGATTGATATTCCAGTACATGTATTTAAAGTTTGAACGGCATACCGTTGTAGCTTCAGATCCATTCGGTTGAATAAGCACCTCCAATCGAATGTCAAAATTCTTATTTCCATCAACACTTAAATATGGAAGGACGTGTGGTAATTGTTCCGGGCCTGCAACACGAAAAGGTTCTAGCGCATCCATCGTAACAATCCAGGGTGAAATAGTTGAACCAAAGTTCTTCCCTAAAAATGGACCGAGGGGTACATATTCCCACTGCTGAATATCACGGGCTGACCAATCGTTGAACAATACAAACCCGAAAATATTATTCTCAGCTTCCTTGGTGCTGATGGACTGGCCAAGTTTTGTTTCCGTACAGGTAAGGAAAGCAACCTCTAATTCAAAATCCAATTTTTTCGAAGGCGAAAAAATTGGAGGCTCTGTATCAACAGGTTTTAGTTGTCCTTTCGGACGATGAATCGATGTTCCTGAAACAACAATGGAGGATGGTCTTCCATGGTAACCTATTGGCATGTGTTTCCAATTAGGAAGTAATGCATTCTTTGGATCACGGAACATCGAGCCAACGTTCGTAGCATGTTCTTCACTGCTATAAAAATCGGTATAGTTCGGAACACGAACGGGCATCATCATTTGCACTTCACTCATCGGAATAAGGGCAATCTCACGAGCCGCTACATTGTTTTTCAATTCATCACGATCGGAACGAAGCAACACTGAAACGCGTTCTCGAATTTCACGGGCCTTCACTTTACCCAACGCCATAAAGTCGTTTAGGTAGCGTTGATTAAAAATTCCAGGAGGCAACCCCATTCCGTCCAGAAAACCATTTTCATGCAAATACACCAAATCAAGTACGTGATTACCAATAGCCACTCCCGCTACTGCCGTAAGGTATCGGGTCTTAAAAATCCCGAAAGGAAGATTTTGGATGGGGAAATCGGAGTCTTTCGGAACCTCTACCCAGCTTTTCAGTTTCGGATCATTCGCGTGTATCATACAACTCAAAAATAAGGCTTATTTTTCTCGGGAAATGAAAAACCCTCCAAGTTTACCGAAAGAATTTGAAGATACGTTGCGTGGGAAACTCGGTGAATCCTATGAACATTTTCGTACCAGTCTTCAGCAAACACCACCGGTAAGCATTCGACTCAATCCGAATAAACCATTTATCCTTGCGGGTGAATCCGTTGCCTGGAGTAGGTTTGGAAAATACCTGAAAGAACGACCCATCTTTACGCTTGATCCTGCTATCCACGCAGGAGCGTACTATGTGCAGGAAGCAAGCTCCATGTTCCTGGAACAGGCCATCACACAAACTGCTGATGTAACAAAACCGATTCGTGTGCTTGACCTTTGTGCAGCACCCGGTGGAAAATCAACGCATTTACTAAGCCTCCTTCATCCGGAAAGTCTATTGGTTTCGAATGAAGTGATTCGATCAAGAGCCACGATCCTTGCAGAGAATATTCAGAAGTGGGGTCATATGAATGTCGTGGTGACAAATAATGACCCGGAAGATTTTTCAAGGCTTACCGGATTTTTTGATGTCATCGTTGTCGATGCGCCTTGTTCTGGTGAAGGATTGTTTCGGAAAGATCCCGATGCTATGCAAGAATGGTCACTTGCCAATGTTGACTTGTGTTCAAAACGCCAGAGAAGAATTCTTGCAGATGTGTGGCCAGCACTGAAAACCAATGGAGTTCTGATTTATTGTACCTGTACATATAACCAACAGGAAAATGAAGAAAATATTCAATGGCTAAAAGAGCAACATTCTATAGAATCTATCCCTTTAGCCATTGATAAATCTTGGGGCAGTGAAACTATTAAAACAAAAAATATTGAAGGATATCGATTTTATCCGCACCAAGTAAAAGGCGAAGGCTTTTTCTTATCGGTCATTCGAAAAACAGAGGCACTACAGGAACTTCGGATAAAATCAAAAACCAGAACTGCAACTCCATCAAAGAAAATTCAAGAACAATTACAGCCTTGGATGGTGAATGAATCAGTTAAATTTTATTGCTGGAACGACATCGTGTATGCAATCCCTGAAAATCAAATTGAAGAAATAGAATTTCTAATCCATCACTTAAAAATTGTACAGGCTGGAACTCCATTTATCACTGCCAAACATAACAAACTAATTCCTGAGCATGCAGCCGCATTATCGATAGAACTACAAAAAGATCATTTTCAACACATTGAAGTCAGTTTGGAGGAAGCTTTACACTTTTTACGAAAGGAACCTATTCAACTCGGTTCAACACCAAAAGGTTTTGCGCTTGTTACCTACAATAAACTTCCCCTTGGTTGGGTAAATGTGTTGGATAACCGTTCCAATAATTTATATCCGAAAGAGTGGAGAATAAGAATGGCCGATCGATGAAGGTGATGAGTTGATTCGGTAATTTGTTGATTCGATAATGAGATGGATTGATTATGAGGACACAAATCATATCCATATGTGAATCACATCAACGAATCAACTCATCAACGAATCAACGAATTTTCTTATTTTTGCCATCTATTTTTAGTCAAACATGTCATTATCAACCAAGTACAATCCATCCGAAGTAGAAGATAAGTGGTACCAGTATTGGATGGCCAACGGTTTTTTTCACTCTCAGCCTGATTCCAATAAAGAACCTTATTGCATCGTTATTCCGCCTCCTAATGTTACGGGCGTTCTGCACATGGGGCACATGCTCAATAATACCATTCAGGATGTATTGATTCGGAAAGCACGCATGGAAGGTAAGGAAGCCTGCTGGGTGCCGGGTACTGACCACGCTTCCATTGCTACAGAGGCTCGTGTTGTGGCTATGCTTCGCGAAAAAGGAATTAAAAAATCAAGTCTGACCCGAGATGAGTTTTTGAAGTATGCGTGGGAATGGAAAGAGAAGTACGGTGGTATTATTCTGGAGCAACTAAAAAAGCTTGGCGCTTCCTGCGATTGGGAACGTACAAGCTTTACGATGGATCCTGATTATTATAAGTCTGTGATCAGGGTGTTTGTGGATTTATACAACAAGGGCTATATATACCGTGGGTTGCGCATGATCAACTGGGATTGCGAAGCGAAGACCACAATCTCGAACGAAGAGGTTCTGTATAAGGAAGATGGAGAGAAATCAACTCTATACTCCGTTCGTTATAAAATAAAAGATACAAACGAGTGGGTAATCATTGCAACCCAACGGCCAGAAACAATCATGGGTGATGTGGCAATTGCTATTAACCCTACTGATGAACGTTACAAAAAACTAATCGGTAAAAAAGTATTGGTGCCCTTCATCAATCGGGAGATACCCATCATCACCGATGACTATGTAGATAAAACTTTTGGTACCGGTTGCTTGAAAGTAACACCTGCGCATGATGTGAATGACTATGAAATTGGATTGCGTCACAATCTTCAGGTAATCGATACACTGAATGACGATGGTACGCTCAATGAAAAATGTGAGATACCCAAGTTTTATGGAAAAGATCGTTTTGCTGTTCGCAAGGAAATGGTAAAAGATTTACTGGAGGCAGGCGATCTGGTAAAAGAAGAGGAGTTTGTAACCCGCATCGGAAGATCGGAACGCACCAATACGATTGTTGAGCCCAAACTCTCGCTGCAATGGTTTGTAAAAATGAAAGAGATTTCGAACAAGGCTTATAAAGCAGTAGAGGAAGATGAGATTAAACTTCACCCAGCTAAGTTCAAAAATACGTACCGTCATTGGATGGAGAATGTGCGCGACTGGTGTATTTCCCGACAACTCTGGTGGGGCCATCGTATACCTGCTTACGCCGATCAGCACGGCGTCCTTGGCGAAGGCAATGCCGTGCGGATAGCTCAGATCGCCGGCGAACACCTCGATCTGTTCGGCGCTTCCG
>JANNQJ010000033.1:0-28384 GCA_031400675.1 Cyclobacteriaceae bacterium | reverse complement strand
CTGATATGAGTCGGTACGGTCGCTGCGTGTACCAGACGAAGGTGTTCGTATTTCTTAGTTTCCTCCAACAAGAAATCGTATGTACCATCATTGGAACGGTCGTTCACAATAATCACCTCAAAATCCGGATGTTGCTGTCGTAACAACATGGGGATAAGCTCTCGCAGATTTTGCTCTTCATCATGGGCACATACAATAACTGAAACAGGTGGCGTTCCGGCATGACCTGATTCTTTTTTAAGAATGGAGATGAGAAAAATGGATAAATAGATTAGTTGTATCCCTACAGCAATCAGAAAAACAATGAATAGTATTTGCAAAAATCAAAAATTAGGTCGCAATATACGGTGAGGTTTTAAATGGTTCGTGTAGAGACGCATAATTTATGCGTCTCTACAATACCAAGATCAACGCATTTCCTTTACCAATTTACCTAATGTCTTGATGCCCTCTTCGATTTGGTTACTCCAAGGTTCTCCGTAGCTCAATCGGAAACAGTTTGCAAACCGGTTCTGAGATGAGAATATCTGTCCGGGTGCAATACCGATGTTCTGCTTCAGAGCCTTTCTATGGAGTTTGTATGTATCAATCTTCTTGTTTAACTCTACCCACAAAACAAACCCTCCTTGAGGGCGCGTGATGCAAGTATCTTCCGGAAAGTATTCACAAATCGCCTGAACATATTTTAAAGATTGCATGTGAAGCGCCTTTCTTAAGTGACGCAGGTGCAACTCATACCTTCCATTACTCAAAAAGAGTGCGATCGCAGCTTGTGCCAGAGTATTGGTAGCCACCGTGTGCATGCGCTTCAACTTGATCACCTGATCTTTAAACCTTCCCGGTATAATCCAGCCAATGCGGTACCCGGGGGCTAGCGACTTCGAAAACGAGGAGCAATGTAACACCAATCCTTTTTTATCAAACGACTTACAAGTCTTAGGGCGGGTTTTCCCGAAATACATCTCACCGTAAATATCATCTTCAATAAGCGGGATTTCCTTTTTCGCCAGCATCTCCACCAAACGTTTCTTGTTCTCATCGGGCATGCAGCTTCCCATGGGGTTATTAAAGTTGCACACGAACAAACACGCTTTGATGTCAAATCGTGGAATTGCCATTTCTAAATAATCAAGATCAATCCCCATTTCTGGGTGATTGGGTATTTCAACCACTTTTAATCCATGACTTTCCATTACCTGGAACACTGCAAAATAAGTTGGACTCTCGATCGCAACCGTGTCGCCTGGTTTAGTTACCGCTTTAATACAGAGCGCAAGTGCTTCTACGCATCCCGCGGTCACCACAATATCGTCTTCCGTTGGTATGCCTCCCCAATTAAATGCTTGTCTTGCAATTTGCCTCCGCAATGAAATATTTCCCTGAATGTGTTCATATCCCATACAACTTGTTTTCGACTCACGGATCGCTTGTGTTACTGCTTTATTCAACTTAGCTGCTGGTAATAATTTGATAGACGGAACGCCTACTGAAAAATGAATCAGTTTATCATTGTTGAGATCGTGATACACACTGTTGATCATTTCATCTACACTTACCGGAACAGCATCGTTCAGTGGCTCACAACATTTTGGAAGATCTAAAATGTGTTCTTTGCTGAACCTCACATAATATCCGGATTGGGGGCGGGCTTCAATCAACCCTTTGCTCTCCAAATGATAATACGATTGAAAAGCAGTACTCAAACTAATGCCCTGTTCTTTACTCAGCGCACGTACCGAAAGTAGCTTGTCACCAACTTTCAATACACCATTTTCAATAAGTCTTTCAATGCGATAGGCTACATCAATGTATTTGTGATCGGGTTTGATGAGAGTTTCCATAAGGGGTTACCGGTTACCAGTGACCAATAACTGGTCACTGCTTCAACTGATCTGGTCAAAATTACTAAAACTGAAACTGTTTTTTATACGTATTAATGAGAAGTTTTAACCTTAATTTTGAAATAGATGAAAAGAGATTTACTGATTGCTTATATCGCATTAGGGGCTGTTTGCGTCATTTGGGGAACCACCTACCTTGCGCTCCGAATTGCCGTGCTTCACTTCCCTCCTTTCCTCTTTACGGCCATTCGACAGATTACAGCCGGTCTACTTCTGTTAGGATTCCTGTTTGCCTTCATGAAAACTGCCTGGCCCACTAAAGAACATATTATACGTCAGGCTATTGGCGGTTTCTTCCTGATTTCTATGGGCAACGGCTTAGTAGCCTGGTCTGAAATGCATATTCCCAGTGGCATCGCGGCCATTATTTGTTCGCTCATGCCAATGGTGGTCATTCTCATTAACCTTTCCATAAACAAGGAAGAAAAACCAACGGTGCCCATTATCCTGGGTGTTGCCATTGGCCTCACTGGTATTGTTATGATTTTTGGTGAACACGTGAGTGAGTTTTCAAAAGTTGAATACCTAATTGGTATACTCGTAACACTTGTAGCCGTACTCAGTTGGGCTGCCGGCAGCATTTGGATTAAAAAACATAACTCGAATAGCAATCCCTTTCTCAACGCAGGATTGCAAATGTTCTTTGGAGGCTTGTTCGTGTTACCTTTCAGCCTGTTATTCGATGATCTCAGCGCAGTGAGTTGGTCACCTGAGGTAGCGTGGTCCATGCTCTACTTAATCATCTTTGGATCCATCGTAGCCTATGCTTCTTATTCGTACGCACTTCGTAAATTGCCCATGACGATTGTATCACTCTATGCATATGTGAATCCAATAGTAGCTGTGTTGCTGGGTTGGATGGTGCTGGATGAAAAGCTCAATACCAAAATCGGTCTTGCTATTTTAATCACTGTGGCCGGAATTTATATTGTAAACCGTGGATACCAACTACGCGATTTATGGAAAGCTCAATTCAGCAGGTAAGAATGGATGTAACGCAGGTAACCATACTGGAATATAAGCCTGAATACCAACCCTGGTTTGAAAAGTTTAACCGCAATTGGATTGAAAAGTATTTCTGGATGGAGCCTATTGACATTGCTGTGCTGCAAAACCCGGAAGAACACATTATCAAAAAGGGCGGCTCAATTATAATGGCTAGTTGCGACAAGGAAATGGCGGGCACGGTGGCGCTCAAGTATGTTGAACCCGGTGTGTACGAATTCACCAAGATGGCCGTGGACGAAAAATTCCGTGGTCAGAAAGTAGGATTACTCTTATCAGAAGCTGCTATTGTAAAAGCAAGGCAATTAGGAGCCCATAAAATTATTTTGTATTCAAACACAGTACTGGCTCCTGCCATTTCGCTTTACCGCAAACTTGGCTTTAAAGAAGTAACTCTCGATACGGTGTATAAGAGAAGCGATATCAAAATGGAATTAATTCTGTAATGGAAAGTATCCAACTTATCCATGCCGATACTTCACATACTTCGCTGCTGGCCAAGTTAGCGCTGGATACATTTTGTGAATCATTTGAAAAAGTTAATAACCCTGAGGATTTTAAGGCTTATGTGGATGAAGCATTTAATCCAGTAAAAATTAAAACAGAATTAAACGAACAGGGCAGCTTGTACATACTTGCTTATATGAATCGTGAGTTAGCTGGTTTTGCACGTATACGCCAATCGAATGAAGTAGCAGAGAATTTTCCGGGCAAGAAGACAACTGAGTTGCAACGGATTTATGTTTTACAGAAATTTATTGGAAAGCGCGTTGGGAAAACACTCATGGATTATTGCCTTGCGCTTGCAAAAGATCAAGGAGCGGAAATTATCTGGTTGGGAGTTTGGGAACATAATTACCGTGCCCAGAAGTTCTATAAAAATCTTGGCTTTGAGCAATTCGGTTCACATGTATTCATGCTGGGCAAGGATGCTCAAACCGATATTCTGATGAAACTTAAAATCAACTAAACCATGTCCATCATCAAGCGGCCCGAAAGCAAGGTATTAATCCGTTTTCCGGATTGTGACCCGTTCAATCACCTGAACAATTCGCGGTATATTGATTACTTTATCAACGCTCGCGAAGATCATTTGTACCTCAACTATCAATTCAATCCGTATCAATACCCGCAAGAAAAACTATTGAGCTGGGTGGTCACACAAAATCAGATTTCCTACCTCCGGCCTGCCATGCTGATGGAGAAAGTTATCATTCAGTCACATGTATTGAAATTTGATCAACGGGATATTCATGTGGAGATGACCATGTGGGATCTGCAAAAGAAAACATTAAAAGCTATTATCTGGACGACCTTTACGCATTACAATTTTAAAACGATGAAATCCGAAATTCACTCGCAGGAGCTCTCCGCTAAGTTTAAACCGCTGGAAGATCCGCTTGAAAGAGAAATGAGTTTTGAAGAACGTGTAAAAGAGGTAAGAGCAGGTGAGTTTTTACCCGAACAAATTTAAACGACCATGAATACTCTACCCTGGTTTGAACGCAGCTTGAAATTCGAACATCCGAAAGAAATGCTGCCCTACTTTCTTGAAAGACTGGAAGGAACTATTGTTCGCATTCAAGCGAAAATTAATGGATTTGATAATAATATTCTTTCTAAGAAGCTGAACGGTAAATGGTCGGTAAAACAAAACATCGGGCATCTGGCAGAAGTAGATGAGGTCGCGAATACACGGTTGGATGAAATGGTCGCTGGCATTTCACCCATGTCACCTGCTTTATTTGAACCACAGGATTACAATCCATGGTCAATTGAAAAGGTGGTGGAGTTTTTCAAAACCAGCCGACTGAAGAACCTCAAAAAATACAACGCATTTCCGGAAGCCGACCTTTTAAAAACTTCACTTCATCCACGATTAAACGTGATGATGACACCTGTTGATCTGGCTTGGTTCGATGCCGAACATGACGATCACCATTTGGTAAAGATCAATCAAATAATTTCTATCTTGAGCAAAACTACTAGGGCATGACAACCACTACATCCCCCATCGCTGTTGAGCGCTCACAGCACCCCAGATTAAAAGAAGTTGACTTCAACAACCTTGGCTTCGGCAATTATATTTCCGATCACATGCTGGTAGCCGATTATAAAAACGGAACATGGGGCGAGCCAAAAGTGATGCCATACGGTGAGTTGCCTATGACTCCAGCCATTCTTGCCTTGCATTATGGACAAGCAATTTTTGAAGGCATGAAAGCCTTTAAAATGAAAGATGGTGCCATAAGCATTTTCAGGGTTCAGCGTCACCATCAGCGCTTGCTTAAATCACTGGAACGCATGTGCATGCCCTCGATGTCAGAAGAACTCTTCACTTCCGGTTTACATGCAGTCATTGAAACCGACCGGCAGTGGGTACCCGATCAGGAAGGATGCTCTCTATACATTCGGCCGCTGGTGTTTGCATCCGAATCAAAATTGGGTGTTAAAATTTCCGATCAATATAAATTCGTGGTCATGACCAGCCCGGTAGGGCCGTATTTTACAAAACCCATCCGTGTGAAAGTGGAAGAAATTTATGTACGGGCTGCAGAAGGTGGAACAGGTTTTGCAAAATGTGCTGGCAACTATGGTGGTGCTTTTTATCCGACACAACTTGCACGCGAGCAAGGTTTTGATCAGGTACTCTGGACAGACGCGAAAGAACATCAATACATCGATGAATCTGGCGCCATGAACGTGATGTTCGTGCTTGATGGAAAATTAGTAACACCCAAGCTTACCAGTGCCATACTGGATGGTGTAACGCGCAATTCTATCATAATGCTCGCCAAGGATCTGAGTATGCCAACCGAAGAACGAAGAATAAGTCTGGATGATTTGACAGAAGGGTTTAAAAAAGGAACGCTAACGGAAGCGTTTGGTGCAGGAACTGCAGCCGTAGTATCGCAGATCGCTACGATCAATATACACGGAACAGACTATCAACTTCCAACAGCCGATGCCAACAGCTTCCAGCAACGTGTTAAACAAAAATTGAGCAACCTCCGAACAGGAATCGAACCTGATGTACACGGATGGAATTACATCATTAAATAAATTTATGAACCTGTCGAAGACGAATGACAGCTGTCGATCCTTCTTGACTTTGGCCATCGTGTAAAACCATCCACAACGAAACAAGAGTATTGTAAAGGAAATTTGAATTGTTAACGATCATGGAAAAATTCCCCATCACAGAAAAAACAGAAATTACCCGTTTACCAAAACGCGGTGTATACGAAAAAGAAACTGTCTATGCCATTCTGGATGAGGCGTTGGTTTGCACCGTTGCTTTTATTTTGAAAGACCAACCCTTTCAAATCCCAACAGGCTTTTGCCGAAAAGACGATGCGCTTTACATCCATGGTTCGGTAGGAAGTTTTTATATGCGTGAACTTGCCGCTAGGAGGCAACCCGTATGTGTGAGTGTAACCCATATTGATGGCCTGGTACTGGCACGTTCTGCTTTTCATCATTCGGTGAACTATCGGTCGGTGGTCATATTCACCCACTCGGAAAAAGTAGAAGATAAAGGTGAGTTGTATGAAGTACTCGAACTCTTCACCAACAAAATGCAACCCGGTCGCTGGAATGATGTACGAAAACCTACAGATGGAGAATGGAAAGCAACAATGGTTATAAAATTCAAAATTGAAGAAGCCTCCGCCAAAGTCAGAACCGGACATCCAAAGGATGATGATGAAGATTACGATTTGAACATTTGGGCCGGGGTGGTTCCATTAAGACTCGAAAGGCAACCTGTTATTGCTGATCCGGTTTTAAAAGCTGGTATTGAGCTTCCCTCCTACCTGAAATGAAAATTGGGTAGGAGATATGTCCGAAGAATTGATGAGAGTTGTGTTACTTCTTCTCTAACACCTTCTCTCGCTGATACAAGAAAAGCGGAAGTGAACCAGCCAGTCCAAACAAAAGCGTAAGCACCACATACACCCAACTGTTTTTCATTCCCAATTTTTTTGATTCATATACAATCCAGATCAGTGCCACCAGCACTACACAAAGCAAATCAGTAACAAATGCGGCAGCAATGCGGTTGCCAAACATTCCATTAATGGTAGCCTGCGGATCAAGCCATAATAAAATATTCCCGGTTTCAACGGATTCATAGAAAACTAAAATATTGGGTGCGATAAATCCAACAATGGCAAGGAGTGCGAATGCGTTTTTCATAGAGGGCAATTTATAATTGAATATCGTGATTCGGTACGATACGTACAAGTAAGGATCTGCCATCGCGTACTAGTTCCGGCAAACATTACTTTGGATACGATTTCTTATGCTCCTCACTGTATTTTTTCATCGCCTCCTCATGATTGTAAGGAGCAGCAGCACGGCCACCACTAGCGACAGACCGGGCAGCTTCCAGGATGCGTACTTTACTTGCTTCGTTGGAAGTTTTTTGCGCAGCTTCCTGCAACAGGTTACTAATAACAGGACGTACCGAAAGTGATAGAATACTTAGAAAGGTATCATACGTTTGTAACTGGCTCTCTAAATCCTCGCCTTCAAATTGTGGTAACACGTCAATGAGGGTAAAGATAACGGGTGGTATATCCGTGTCACTGTATACCACAGGTCGCGGTGGAAAAGTGCTTTCAACCTGTACAGGTTGCACAACGGGCGGATCTATTTCGTTGATGAGTTTATCTAATTCATGCAGAAGATTTTGCAACTGGCCTGCTTCACGATCACCATCAAACACGCGGATGGCATAGGGTGCCAGCATACTACTTTTCGGAAACTTACCTTTCTCTTCCACGATTGCACGTATACGCGGAACTAAAATAAACTGAAGCCACTGTTCAAACGCCATGGTATTGCTGCCGAAAGCACCCATGTTCTCAAACTTCTCGGCTGACAGCAGCTCGGCACTCCACCGGTTGAGGCGCTTAAGCTCGGCTTCTATTTCGTTGGCTTTGGTTGCGGATGAAGTATAGATATCAAGCATGGGAAAGGATTTATTTTATAGTCACCTCACTTAATCTAATGCTTCTGCTTATTCTTTTCTTTCCATCCACGTCAAAAATCAGGAACGTAATTTCCGGATCAGATTGTGCCCAGTCAACCGTAAGCAAGCCAAAATGATTTTCCATTACGGGGCCATCAATTCGGTTGTCGTTAGGTGTAGCAAATTCCCAGGTAGACGTGATACCACTGGCAGTAACATCATATAATGGATACAAACCCGGCACTGTGAGTTTTGAAATTTCCGCATAGTGCACATCGCCCGTGAGGAAGATCACACCATTGGCTTTTGTTTTTTGGATGAGGTCTGTCATCCGTTTTTGTTCATGCGGAAAATTAACCCACGCTTCATAACCATTGTGTGTAATCCCAAACTGCGTGCTGGAGGCAATGATGCGCAAGTCAGCCGGTACTTTCAATTGTTCTTCCAGCCACTGCCATTGCTGTTCACCCATCATCGTGGAATCACCTGAAGCATAGGGAGAGTAGTCCATTTCGTAATTGAAGCGCGCATCTCCGTTCCGATTTCCGTTGTATGGAAGAAGTTTATCTCGAAAGGTTCTCAGATCGGGTAAAATTATCTGTATTTTCTTTCCATTTTTCTCGATGTAGGCGGTGTGATAAATGCCATCGTGGTCAACTATTGATGAGTCGCCCTGATTTCCAAAAAACTCCATGTAGGCTTGCTTGGTCTCATTTCTTAGCACATAATGTCTTCCTTCGTCATTCCAACCATAATCGTGGTCGTCCCACGTAGCATAGATGAGCACGGAGGCCTTTAATTTCTGAAACTCCGGTTTATCGGCCAGCATCTGGTATTTCATCCGTAAGGTATCCACGCTTTTTGTGTCTGCGTAAATATTATCTCCGAGATATATAAACACATCGGGGTTTGTTTCTATCACCCGCGTGAGAACAGGTTGGTCCCTTTTCTGATTTCCACATGACCCAAAAGCAATTGCACTCACGGTGGGTGAAGGGGTTACTTTTTCTGTGTCTTTTGTACAGGAAAAGAGCGACAGGAAGACTATAGATATGGGAAAGAGGTGTTTCATACCATTGATTAGAGTATAGCAATCTATAAAGAGTAAGATCAGTCGTACAGAAGAATTTACTATTTTTTGACGTTTCTGTCCGGAAATTAGCCCCTTAAGCGTCATCATTTCATAGCACGGATTTCTGATAAACTTTATCTAACTTTTAACACCTAAACCATAATTTTTTATGAAAAAAATACTCCTTTTTGTGGCCGTGCTGACCTTGGTCAGCTTCAAAACAGCCGACACCACACTTACCGCTGAAGAACGAAAGTTTGCCATTGATGAACTCAACAGAACCAAGGAAAACTTGTTGAACAGCATTAAAGACCTCAGCAAAGAACAATTGAACTTCAAGAGCACGCCAACTTCGTGGTCCATTGCAGAATGCACTGAACACCTGGCCATCTCTGAAGGTAACCTCTGGGGTGCATTAGATGGAGCTCTCAAGGCGCCAGCCGATCCGGCAAAGCGGGCTGAAGTAAAATTTACAGATGTCGATCTCATAAAAATGATCACGGACCGTTCTTGGAAAGTAAAAACCCCTGAAGTTTTTGAGCCGAAGGGTGTCACTCATGAAGACGCAATAAAGGATTTTACAGGTAAGCGTGATGCCCATATGGAATATGTGAAAACCACAAAAGAAGATTTACGTAACCGATACGCTCAGTTTCCATTTGGCACAATGGATGCATACCAACTGATCCTTTTCATGGCAGGTCACACCACTCGTCACACCGCACAAATTGAAGAAGTAAAGACAGATGCAAATTATCCGAAGAAGTAAACGTCACTTCGAGCAAGTAAATTTTTAGCAGTGCTGTAAGTGATTCTGCGAGAAGTCCCCTATTCGTGCTCTTGTATGGGGATTTCTAGCTCATTCTTCTCTCAAAATGACGCACCCATTTTGTATTCTTAATACTTTTGCAACTCCTTCGATTCGTGGAAGTAAAAGCCAGGATTGTTTTCCTTGGCGAGTGTCAGCATAGCGCGCGCAACTTTACCCGAATCAATGGCTTTGTATTTTGCCGGAACAAGAAATCCAAAAATTTTAAAAAAAGCAGTAGCGGCACCTTCACCGGCTCTTTGATCGGTACGGTCACCCAGCAAAAGCGAAGGACGAAAGATGCGGAGTGTAGGAAATGAAAGTTGCCCGATGGTCTCTTCCACTTCTCCCTTCACTTTGTTATAAAAGATGCCTGAATTTCTATCTGCGCCCAAAGCAGACACTAAAAGATACTGCTCAGCTCCCTGATTTTTAGAAATACGCGCAAGCTCCAGTGGGTAGTCGAAATCCACCTTTCGAAACGCCTCTTTTGTTTTCGCGATGCGAATCGTTGTACCGAGGCAACAAAACACGTCATTCGATTTTAATGCAACACTATACTCCGACAGTTTATCAAAATCCAGTACAATATTTTCGAGTTTTGTGTGCTGAATATCCAGAGGTTTGCGGGTAATAGCTTTTACTTTTTCATAGTTAACATCTTCGAGCAACAATTGAAGGAGTTGTTTTCCAATGAGTCCGGTTGCCCCAGCAATGAGTGCAGTTTTCATACTATAGCTACTGATTTCTCCCACAAGAGGAATTTGTCAATCTCCGTGCTGATTGAACTGTATACCCATACCAACACACCAAAATCATCAGTTAATCCCATCAATGGAATAAAGTCTGGAATGAGATCAAGTGGATTTAAAAAATAAATGATCGCTGCCAACATGATCATCACAGTTTTCCATGGAACTGAACGATATTTTCCGGTAGCATAGGCGCTGGCCATTCTGGAAAACACACTCAGTTTTTCTTTTGCAGAAACCAAGGATTCTTTGTTCCAATTAACACTCTTCATTTTCTTGGCTAACCTGGCAACTAACAACGTAATCCTACCCGCATTCCCCGAAAGGCGGGCAGCGCTGTTCAGGGCTCTATCAAAAAAAACATTCTTCAAAATGTTTGCTGAATCTCCTGCTTCAATTGACTTAAGGCATACGCAACCGGGTCAACGGGTTTGTTGAGGTATCGTTCAAAAACCTTTTTTGATAGATCAAGACTCGAAGACTCCATTCCCATCTCCGATGCGGCATCGTTGATGGTCATCACCAAATCCTCCTTGGCATTTTTGATATGTTCCCACACAGCTTCTGTCATAAACACCTGCTGCGAAACATTGTGGTTGTATTCGCTTCTAATTTCATTCAGCAATATCTGGTGAAACTCTTTGGAGGGAATAGGGCCCACATTGAGACGTACCATTAAATTCTGTGGACTAATCCGTTCCAGAAACAGGCACATCCGTTCGTAGGCCTGCATACGCAACGGTAACACCGTTTCCATGCTTCTACCCCGTATTTCGAGTTTCTTGAGTTCTATTTCTTTTGCCAAAAAGGAGCGTACCAGCAAATAAGCTGCGTACAGTACTATTGACGCCGGTACTAAAATTTTAATGAATTCAATAATTGCGTCCATAAGGAATTAATAACGTACTGTTTGTGTTTGAAATTTAAATATTTTTAGGCCCATTATCCGTATTCCAAAGATGTTTTCGACTATCCAGCCTGTCACCATTTCCGAGAAAGCCGCAGCAGAGATACGCAAGATCATGCAAACGAAGAACATTCCGGAAGATTATTCACTACGGGTGGGCATTCGGGGCGGAGGATGCGGAGGGGTATCCCTTATGATCGGATTTGATAAGAAGAAGGCTTCCGACCTCGCATATTCTGTTGAAGGTATTCCTGTGCTGATAGATAAAAAGCATACCATGTACATCATTGGCAAAGAAGTAGATTTTTACGAAGGCGCAGATGCACGTGGGTTTATGTTCATTGAGAAAGTCACAAGTAGTAAGACATAAGTAGTAAGACTTTTTGTCTTGAGTCGTGATACTTGCGTCTTATGTCCTTCTTTTAGACACGCTCACTGTTGCTCTTTTACACTTCCCTCCAATGGGTGGATTTGTTTTTGATATATTGAGTTCTACAAGCGTGACAACCTGAAATTCCTTCAACACATCGTTCACGATCTTTTCAGCTACTGTCTCCAGTAACTTGGATGGCTTCTCCATCTCGGCTTTTACAATACTGTAAAGTGTTTCGTAGTTTACGGTACCCACGAGGTCATCTTTCTTTGCTGCAGCTGAAAAATCAGTCTCGACAGCAATGTCTACTTCAAACCAGTTGCCGGATTCACGCTCGTGCGGATACACACCGTGGAAGGCATGGAATTCAAGCCCTTCAAGCGCGATGCGTCCGTTCATCCAATTTCGTCAAAAAATGATTTAGTGGCCTTGCGCGAGTTGAATTCCTCCATGAGCGATTTAGCAACTACCAGTTCCTCTTCCACTTCGTTTGCGGTTGGAGATGGTAACTCTATCGGTTCGGGTGCAGGGTTAAACTCAACATTCGGGAAAATAGTTTTTTTGATATCCTTACGAGCCTGTGTTACGTGCTGATCGGCATCAAAACTGCGTTGCGAATTTTTGATTCTCTCCACCCGCTCAATGGTGTCCTGCGAAATGCGTTTCAGCTCCAACAATAATTCATCGCGTGTGCTTTCAAGTTTTTTATAGTTTTCAACCATTGCCTTCAGCCTGTCTTCCATCTCTACAAGCGTATCCTTTGATTTCATTTCAGCCTCCTCAATGGTATTGCGCGCTTTCATTTTAGCTTCATTCAGCATCGCATCAGCTTTCAACTGCGATTCGCGCATGTTCAGGTCTGCAGACTGGCGCGCTTGTTCAATGACATTTGCACCGGTGTCTTCGGCTGTCTTGAGCGTTTTGAAAAGTGAACTTTCCACTTCTCTTAATTTTAATACTTCGCGTTCAGAGATTTCCAGTTTCATTCGAAGTTCTTTGCCTTCATCAGACATGCGCTCCCATTCCTGAGAAAGGGTTTGCAAAAACGCATTCACTTCATCCTGATTGTAGCCGCGAAAGTTTTTCTCAAAAGCCTTCTGTCGGATTTCAAGGGGTGTAATTTTCATTGCTGTAGTATTTATAGTTTAAAAAATAGACCGTGAACTGTTCACAAATCTTTAAATTCTATATCCCAGGCCGAAATACTGCGATCGTCACTGGCACTTAAAAGTCGGTCAGCGGCCCATAAAAGTTTGTTGACTGAGGTTCCATGTCCTGCATGGCGAGCTTTATCGATTACTTTCAACAGCTTTAATTCCTCTAAGTCCCACACCTTGATGGACTTATCCATGCTACAAGTTACAAAATGTTTGCCATTCGGACTAAATTCAATATGATTTATTGCATACAGATGGGCCACGATCTCGGTTACCAGCAAATATCCGGCCCGAACATCCCATACTTTTAAGCGTGCATCACGCGATCCACTAAATAAAAAGTTGCCATCCGGAGAATACCGAACTGTAAAAACTGAATTAGCATGTGCCTGCCACTCGTGTTTCAATGCCAGCGTATCCAGATCAAAAATCCGAACAAAATTATCACTGTATCCTACGGCCAGTTCTCCCCTGTCTGCATGAATAGCAAGTGTGCGGGCATTCTTTTCAGATTGTTTCTTTTTCTGAATCACAGTTAATTTTTCTAAATCGATACACCTTATAATACCATCACCCGATGCGACAAACACCTTTCCATTCAGCGATTGAATATCAAAAATAGCTGCTTCGGTAAAGTGTAACGAACCAATTTCCTTTTTATTCTCCCACTCCAGTAAGTGAATGCCATCATAATTATGGCCTGCTATCAGCACGTTGGTGGAATTATGATAATGCAATGCATACACAGAATTAGGAAGCTTGGCTATTAGGTCGCCCTGATCGGGGTCATGATGATCCCATTTTACAATCATACCATCACCAGCACCACTAAAAAATTGATGAGGATCTTTCGATGATTGCAATGTATACACGCAGTCGCGGTGACCTGAAAATGAATGAAGTCTCTTTACGTTAACCTTCTGCATCTATACAATAGAATGATGATGGGATTTTATCGGATATTTACAAAATTGAGATTTAAAGACGGATAATCAATGCCCCTGGAAAAATTAGAATATCAAGCAGAGGAACGTGCATGGGGCATCTGGAGGATTGCAGAGGATGAACACGCCTTGCTTGATCAGGTAAAAGATTATGAATCCATTTCCGAGACTATCACACATCCTGAAAAACGATTAGAATTTATTGCAGGTCGTGTGCTGGCACGTAATCTATTGGAAGCATTAGGAGAACCGTTTGAAGGTGTTACGAAAGATGTCTTTGGTAAACCTTTCTTTAAACAGAATACATTTCAACTTTCGCTCAGTCATTCGTATCCCTATGTAGCAGCTCTTGCAGATATCCGTCAATCTGTTGGAATAGATTTAGAGCAGATCAAAAAAAAATTAGTAAAAATAGGCCCGCGAGTATTACATCCGTCTGAGTTACAGGATGCAGGAGAAGATGAAACCAAACACTGTATCTACTGGTGTGCCAAAGAAGCCCTGATAAAAATATATGGAAAGAAAGATTTAGTGTTTTCAGAGCATTTGCTCATTGAACCATTCAAGTTGGAGAAAGATGGTCTTCTTGCCGGAAAAATCATCATAAACAAAACGGAAACAACTATACCTTTACAATACTTTGTATACGATAATTTTGTGATTGTTTTTAACACATAACTATGCGCTGGATCAGTTTAATTTTAGTTTTCATTAGTCTTACTTGTGCGGCACAGGTAGTTCAGAACTTTTCCTTGACCAATGTTTCGAATGGTCAATATGTTGCGCTGGCTGATTTTTCTTCTCAAACAGGAGTAGTGATCATTTTTACCAGTGCAGATTGTCCATATGATAATTACTATTTAAGCCGCATACAGAAATTAATTGAAACATATCAGTCTCGCATCACCATACTGCTGATTAATCCCAATCCGGATGAATCCATGGATCAAATGAAAAAATACATAGACCAGAATAAGTTAACGGTACCGTATTTATGGGATTTGGAACAAAAAGCAATGTCGGCTCTGGCTGCTCGTAAAAGTCCAGAATGCTTTCTGTTACAGAACACGGGGGGAAAATTTACGGTTGTATACAAAGGCGCCATTGATGACAATGCACAAACGGCTTCCGATGTAAATCATTACTATTTAAAAGACGCCATCGACAAGTTGTTGGCTAAACAAAAAATTGAAACCCCTGACGTGCGACCTGTAGGATGTAGTATTCGGAAGAATTAATTTGAAAACCTGCCTACCGAAGGCAGGTGAGGTGATTTGAAAATTAGAGGAAGTTAATTTTCAATTTAAACACCTAAATCTGCTCCATCAGCTATAAGCAGTAATAATTCCTTTACCTCCTCCGCTTTTTCATGTTCTCCCATCTTATCGAACGACATAATTAAGTTTCGAAATACCCTGCGGATAATTTCCAGGTTTGAGCATGGTTGAAAAAATGAATCTTGTGGCGTGAGCCGCAATTCGTGAATGTAATTTTCAATATCCTGTTTGGAGAAAATTAGACCCTTGTTGAAAGCATTGATGTAAAACTGGTTCTTTTCATCCTTATATGTCACAATAAAAAGATTCGGTAGATTAACACCCGATACTGGCATTTTTAGTTTTTGTGCCACCAGTAAATAAATGATACACAACGTAATCGGATTGCCTCTGTGCGTTTCCAACACAATGTTAATCATAGAGTTTCCAGGTGAGTGGAAATTTTTCGTATTGGCACCAAACTTTAGTTTATTGAATAGCACACCATTCAACACCTTCACCTGATCGAAAGGATACAGGTCGGGTTTAAATTCCAGCCATGCTTCGTAATAAATTTGTTCAAGTTCTTGTTTGAGTTTTTCAATTTCGAGATCAGGATATTGATAGGTAGCAATCAACCATAATCCCGTAAGAATATCCTGGTCTTTACTCACATACCATTCCTCAATCCTAAATTTTAATAGTTCATATTGAAGATCGTGAATGAGTTCTTCAATTCTTCGTTGCACAAGCGGGTTGAAATTGCTCTCCCACTCCTGCTCCAGAAAGGGAATGGCCTCCCTGCCAAGGGACCGGATTTTATCCACGACCTGAGTCACGATCTGATCATCCTGATCGTCCAGGAGGGAAACAAGTGCTTTAAGTTCTCTATCGTTCATCCATTTTAGGAATAAGGAAATATAAGTACAAGGGAATTGGTATAAGGTAGAGGTAGTTAGATGCAAATATACCTTATACCCGTATACCCTTATTCCCCTATCCCTTTATACCAACTGCTCCATCACGTTTGAATCACACCTACATTAAACTTTTCTACCGGAGCGTGGTTCGCTGCTTCAATTCCCATCGAAATTATCTTCCGCGTATCAACCGGGTCAATAATTCCATCTACCCAAATCCGTGCTGCCGCATAATAGGGACTTAGCTGGTCGTTGTACCGATTCGTTATTTCTTTCAAGAGTGATGTTTCCTCTTCCTTGCTGATCTCTCTTCCTTGTGATTTAAGAGAAGCCACCCGGATCTGCAACAATGTTTTGGCAGCTGCAGCTCCGCTCATGACCGCAATTTGTGCTGATGGCCACGCATAAATTAATCTTGGATCGTACGCTTTTCCGCACATGGCATAATTTCCGGCACCATATGAATTACCCATGATGAATGTAAATTTTGGAACTGTGGAATTAGCCATGGCGTTCACCATTTTAGCGCCATCTTTAATAATGCCACCATGCTCGGCTTTGCTTCCCACCATGAAGCCACTAACGTCTTGTAAAAACACTAACGGAATTTTACGCTGATTACAATTCATAATGAAGCGCGCAGCTTTATCAGCCGAGTCGGAATAAATTACGCCCCCCATTTGCATCTCTCCCTTTTTGTTCTTTACAACCTTCCGCTGATTGGCAATGATTCCTACGGCCCAGCCATCAATACGAGCAGTTCCGCAGAGAATTGTTTTACCATACAAATCTTTGTATTCATCAAATTCCGAATTGTCAACAAGTCGCTTGATAATTTCTAACGTATCATAAGGCTTCGTGCGATCGCTTGGGAATAAGCCATAAATCTCTTTTGAATCTTTCTTCGGAGGTAAAGCGGCAATTCGATCAAACCCAGCTTTTTCGTAATGACCAATTTTATTGAAGAGTGAACGAATGTAATCAAGGCAAGCCTGATCATTCGGAAATTTATTATCCGTAACACCGGAGATTTCGCAGTGCGTGGTTGCGCCACCCAGTGTTTCATTGTCAATGTCTTCACCAATAGCTGCTTTCACTAAATAAGAGCCAGCTAAAAAAATAGAACCCGTCTTATCAACGATCATCGCTTCGTCCGACATGATGGGTAAATATGCTCCACCTGCCACACAGCTTCCCATAATGGCAGCAATCTGCACGATGCCCATCGATGACATTTTTGCATTGTTTCTGAATTGCCTTCCGAAATGTTCTTTGTCGGGAAAAATTTCATCCTGCATAGGAAGAAAGACACCTGCACTATCAACGAGGTAAACAACGGGCAGTCGGTTTTCCATCGCTATTTCTTGGGCGCGTAAATTCTTTTTTGCAGTAATCGGGAACCAGGCTCCGGCTTTCACAGTCGCATCGTTGGCCACGATCATGCATTGACGGCCGTGTACATATCCAATACCTGTAACCACTCCAGCCGATGGGCAACCGCCCACTTCCTTGTACATGTTCTTTCCAGCAAAGAGTCCGACTTCTAAAAATTCAGTTTCCTTATCTGTTAAATATTGAATCCTCTCTCTAGCTGTGAGTTTCCCTTTTTGATGTTGTTCTGAGATTTTCTTTTCGCCTCCTCCCAACTTAGTAGTAGTAGCCTTCACATGAAGCTGGTGCAACAAGTGCTTGTACTGATCTTCGTTCTTGTTGAACTCCAAATCCTTTTCGGACACGGCAGGTTGATTAAGATGTTAGACTATTTTACACATAAGGTATAAAGGTATAAAGCCTGAGTCCCTATACCGTATACCCTATTACCTCATTCCCTATTCTTCTTTTCAAGGTCACGCTGTATTTTCTTCTTGCTCTTACCTAATGGAGACATAAAGTGCTTTGGGTTTTCATTAAAGTGAGTAGCCAGTGTATCTAACGAGAGCAGAAGTTTATTTAAATTAACATACAATGTATCCTCCATCATTAGTTTACTCATCGTATTATCACCCTTGCTAAGTCGCGCAAGCGTTTCATTCATTTTTGTCAGCGCTTGTTGTGCCTTAGTGAGCGTAGCGTTTAGCTCGACAGATTTAAGCGAATCTGAAAACGTTTTAAAGTTGGTGAGTGTAGGCTTCAGTTCTGCAAGCGCACTGTTTACATTGCGGGTCACCGAGCTCAAGTTACCTACCAGAGTGTCGATTTTACTATTGGTATTGGCTAATGTTCTGTTTAAAAGCTTGGGCGTAGACTTGAAATCGTTAAAAATTTCATCCAACTGTTCAGAGTTGCTACCCAGATTATCCAGTATCTTATTGAGTTTGCGCAAAGTAGTCTGTAGATCGGCTACCGGTTCGGTCAAAAAATCAGCAATTCCCCTGGCTACGTCCGAACGGACTGTGTCCTTTGGCTTCAACGGATTAGCAATACTGCCCACATTCAACTGAATAAATTTTGTTCCTAAGATATCACCATTCAAAAGTGCCACGGTCGAGTCGCCCAAGGTGATATCCGAGTTTATTTCCATCTCGACAACTACTCTGTTTTTTTGCTGCAGAAATTGGATGTTACTCACGCGGCCTACAGAATACCCGTTGATGTACACCAGGTTGGAAGGCATCAACTTGTCTACGTTATTGTAAACAGCGTAATACTTTTTCGTGGAGGCAAAGAAATCTATGCCCTTAAGGTAGTTAAAGCCCAAATAAAGTAACACCAATGAAACGACCATAAACAGGCCGACTTTTACTTCTTTGGATATATTCATGGCTTTGGTAAAAAATTCAAGTACTAATCCGCGCCTAATTTAATGGATTCTACTTCATTTTTATAGTCGCGAATGGCCCTGAAAATGCCGGATGCGATTAATTCCTGGTTGGCTTCTGTGGCCAGGAACTTTTCTTCATTTGAGTTAGACAAGAATCCAACCTCTACTAATATGCTGGGCATGGTGGTTCGCCACAATACCCAAAAAGGACCCTGCTTTACACCCAGGCTCCTTCGCCCCACACGTTTACTAAACTGTTGCTCAACTTTGGATGCCAACTTCAAGCTGCTTTCCTGATAAGCACTTTGGGTTAATTCAAAAAGGATGTGCGATTCAGGGCTATTTGGGTCGAAGCCTTCATAGCGTTCTTGATAGTTTTCATCTAATAAAATTACAGCGTTTTCACGTTTCGAAACTTCAATATTCTTCTCTGATTTATTTAATCCCATGACCCAGGTTTCCGTACCGTAAGCGGTAACACTGGGGCTGGCATTTGCATGAATCGAAATAAACAGATCTGCCTTATTTGTATTGGCTATTTCTGCTCTTTCGTCAAGCGGAATAAACGTATCATCTTTTCGTGTATACACGACTTTTACATCCGGCAAATTCTTCTCGATATAGCTACCCAACTTTAAAGCAATCTTTAGAACCAGGCTCTTTTCCTTTAAGGAATTGCCATGTGTTCCGGGATCCTTGCCTCCGTGGCCGGCATCAATAACGATGGTCCGGATTTTAAATTCGTGTGATATATGCGTGCTGGAAGAGTTTAGCAGGATTATTGCTAAAAACAAGAAGGTAAATCCAATATTCTTCACGGGCTGTACGATGTTCAAACTATTTGCAATAACTTTACTCAAAGTTGTGAAATTTTCACTAAAAGCTAACTATCTATTACTCAACTCCCGAAATGTGCGGCTTTTTTTATTCTTTTTTTTCTTTCTCATCCTTACCGTACATGCTTCGGTCGTATCAGCCCAAAATCCTGCAGAAATTCGTACGCTACCGGTTGATACAGTAAAAACTCAGGCCGATAGTGTTAAGACTCCGCCCAAGGGAGACATTGAAACTACTATCAATTATTCGGCCAGAGATTCTATCAACACAAGCGTTGACGGCCAAATTGTGTGGCTGTATGGCGATGCCAAAATCGTGTATGGTAAGATCGAACTGGAGGCCGATGAGATCGTGATTGATTACAAAAACAATACACTGAGTGCCAATGGTACGAGAGATTCGTTAGGCAGGCGCGTGGGCTTTCCCATCTTTAAAGATGGACCCCAATTGTACGAGATGAAGGATATCGTCTATAATTTTAAATCGGGAAGGGCACGTATTACCGAAGTGGTTACGGAACAAAGTGAGGGGTATTTGCATGGTGAAACGGTCTTTAAAAATGAAAAGAATGAAATGCTCAGTTTAAAGAATAGTTATACCACCTGCAGCCTGGAGCATCCACACTTTCGCATCCGTTCAACAAAAACAAAAGCCATACCGGATGATAAAATTGTATCTGGTCCTTTTTATATGGAGTTCAATGAAATACCATTGCCAATAGGTTTCCTGTTTGGAATGTTCCCTGCCCAGCGTAAAAGTAAATCAGGTATCATTGTTCCATCGTACGGTGAAGACAAAACCCGTGGGTTTAGCCTGCGTGGAGGTGGTTATTATTTTGACGTGAGCGAGTATTTTAAACTTGCGCTCACGGGTGATCTCTACTCCAAGGGAGGGCACGCATTGTACGTTCGAACTCCTTACATCAAGCGCTATCACTACAATGGAAATTTGAATTTCAGCTTTTCGAAATATCCTTCTACCACAGATGTTGAAAACGAAAGTGTTGATAAAGACTATAACTTATCGTGGACCCACACCCCGCAATCAAAAGGTACAGGGAGGTTCTCCGCTTCTGTTAGCGCTGCCAGTGCTTCTTATAATGAGAATAACAGTCTTAATTATTCGTATACCGACTTAAATTCTTCACAACTAAGCAACATTACAAGAAAACTGAGTTCAAATATCTCGTACAGCAAAACATTTTCGAACACACCTTTCAGTATGGGCTTGAACCTGAGACACAACCAGGATCTTGAAACAGAGGAAGTTGACTTACAACTTCCTAATCTCACGGTGAACATGCAAAATCAGTATCCTTTTCAGCGTAAAGACGGAACACCAACTGTGCTCGACAATTTCAATTTCGGGTATAGCATGGCTGCCAGCAATCAGATAACAAACAACCTGGGGAAAGTTGGAAGCAGCACAGCCACGGATAGTATTGCACCCTTCAGTATTTCAAACTTTTCATCATTTTATGAAAATGGTAGAAAAGGGATTCGCCATACCATGCCTGTAGGTTATTCATTTAAAGCCTTCCGCTTTTTTACGATCTCACCTACCCTTAGCTATGAGGAAAAGTGGTACTTCGAGAAACTTAATTGGAAATATGACATCGTAAATAATCAGCCCACATTAGTGTCTGATACAATAAAGGGATTCAATCGAATTGCTAACTACAGCTTAAGTGCGGGACTAAATACCCGGCTCTACGGAACATACAATTTTAAAAGTGGCAAAGTAAAGGCTATAAGACATACGATTAACCCTAATCTTTCATTTAGCTTAACCCCTGATTTTACCAAGAACGCCAACTATTTTCAAGCCATTAGCAACAATGGAAAGATTACTTATCAATCTCGTCACGAAGGATTTGTGTACGGCTCATCGACAACCGGAAAAAGTGGTTCAATCGGGTTTGGAGTTGGCAACAGTGTGGAGATGAAAGTGCAATCTGAAAAAGATTCCGTAGCCCGTAAAGTCAGTTTATTAAATAGCCTTTCTATCAGCTCATCCTACAACCTGGTTGCTGACTCGTTTAAACTGGCTCCTTTCAATCTTTCCGCTAACACAAACGTACTGGATAATTTGCTGAACATAAGCATGAGTGCCTCGCTTGACCCTTATTATTACAAGAACTTTATGAACGCTGAAACTGGAGATGCCTACCAACGAAGGGTAGACGAATACGCCTGGAAAAACGGGAGTCTCGGCAGAATCACTTCAGCTTCTATGGCCATCAATACAAATTTGAACCCGAAGGCCAGAGAGAATGATCAAAAAAGTCGTGATAAAATTTCCCAATCGGATTTACCGCAACAAGAAAAAGATTTTCTGTTGAACAACCCTAATTCCTATATTGATTTTGAGGTTCCATGGAGCTTGAGGATAAACTACAGTCTCAGGTATTCTCATCCTATCAATCAGGATATGAGTATTACACAAACGCTGCAATTCTCGGGTGATTTATCACTTTCTGAGAAATGGAAAATAACCTTTAACTCCGGTTACGACATTGAGAGCAAAGATTTTACACAGACCTCCTTCACCATTGCGCGCGACCTGCATTGCTGGACAATGAACTTCTTTTGGATTCCATTTGGGCCTTTTACCCAATACAACTTCACAATTAATGTAAAGGCCTCCGTGTTGCAAGACCTAAAAATGGAGAAACGGAAACCTTTTTACGATAGCTTATAATCCTCAATTTTCCTTTTCACGTTCTCATGAAACTCTATAAGGCCCTTCTCATGGAAACCAGGATACAATATTTTGTCCCGAAAGAGAGAATTACTTCTATACCAAGTCTCGTGAATGACTTCTGTTTGATCTCCAGTTTCTTTTAAATGAATAAGTTGGGTTCCTCGAGTTGCTCCATTTTGCAGATAACAAATTATAATTGTCTTTTCTCTTTCTCTGACCTCTATTATTTCATGGCCAACCGCCAGGTGCACGATGTTGCCAAAAAGATTCAGGTTTAAAAAAATAATTTGCCCTTCCTTAATTCCCGAATAAGAATCACTTGTGTACATGATTTCATTTGTCCTTCTGGAATACATCAATCCAAAAGATACCATGCTTCCATTACGAGTTTCCTGCGGACTAATTGTTTTGTATGCGTTCCAAACGGTATTAATATCGCCATCAATCAAAAACGACTTGATGTGTTTGTGGTAGCGCTTTCCATCTGTCTGATCGTAGCAAAAGGATTTTAAGTTGCTTAAATCACGCAGCGTGTTCAGTCCGTTTTCTCGGAGAAGTTTTTTAACTTTTTCTTGTCCAATCCTGCTAAAGTCGATTTTATCGGTTGAGTTCTCCATCCCTATTTTAACCAACTCTCAACTTCTTCCAATGTAGGATTTTGTACATCTTCAAGCTTCAACTTCTTGCGGAGGCCGCACACATCATTGAATAATTTCGATGCCTTATAGCTTTTCAGTTGCTCAATTGACTGGATATTCATTTTCTGTAAAATCGGGAATAAATCTGCACGAATACCTAACTGTTGCGCCTCGATCTCAGTAAACCCTCCACCTTGCTTTTCTGGTTTCATTTGCGGAAAAAACAATACATCCTGAATTGATGGTGAATTGGTCATGATCATCGAAAGTCGATCAATGCCCACACCAAGCCCTGCCGTTGGAGGCATTCCAAATTCTAATGCGCGTAAAAAGTCTTCGTCCAGTGTCATGGCTTCTTCATCGCCACGCTTGCCCAATTCCAGTTGCTCTTCAAAACGTTTGCGCTGATCAATGGGGTCGTTAAGTTCAGAGAATGAATTACAAATTTCTTTGCCATTACAAATCGCTTCGAATCTCTCCACTAAACCCGGGACACTGCGATGTTTCTTCGCCAGTGGCGACATCTCTACCGGGTAATCCATAATAAAAGTAGGCTGAATCAGCAACGCCTCACACTTCTCTCCAAAAATCGCATCAATGAGTTTGCCCTTTGCCATCGTTTCATCAATAGGCACATGCAACTTGCGACAAGTGTCACGCAACGTGACTTCATCCATCTGAGAAATATCAACCCCTGTAAAGTGTTTTATCGCTTCAAACATCGTAAATCGTTTCCACGGACGTTTAAAATCAATGTCGTGATCGCCAACTTTCACTACAGTAGTGCCGTGTAAATCCATGGCAACTTTCTCGATCATTTCCTCCACCAAGTCCATCATCCAGTAGTAATCCTTGTATGCTACATACAATTCCACCTGCGTAAACTCAGGGTTGTGGAAACGCGACATGCCCTCGTTGCGGAAATCTTTAGAGAATTCATATACTCCGTTAAAGCCACCAACAATCAAACGCTTTAAGTAAAGTTCATTGGCGATACGCAAATACAACGTCATGTCGAGCGAGTTGTGATGCGTCTTAAATGGTTTTGCCGCAGCACCTCCGTACAAAGGCTGAAGAATAGGTGTTTCAACTTCCAGATATGCTTTGTCATTCAGATACGTGCGCATGGAGTTTACCAACTTCGTTCGTTTAATGAATGTATCACGAACTTCAGGGTTAACAATCATATCCACATAGCGCATGCGATAGCGTTGCTCGGGATCGGTAAATGCATCATGCTTGTGAGCCACGCCTTGTTCATCAGTTGTCGCTTTAACAATAGGCAGCGGCCGCAACGACTTAGAAAGCACTTTGAACGAAGTAACGTGAATAGAAATTTCACCTGTTTGAGTGGTGAAGCCATAACCCTTCACCCCAATGATATCTCCGATGTCAAGCAGTTTTTTAAAAATTGTATTGTAAAGAGTCTTATCCTCGGTAGGGCAAATATCATCTCTGCGAAAGTAAATTTGAATACGACCTGTTTCGTCTTGCAATTCAGCAAAGGATGCAGAGCCCATAATCCTTCGGCTCATAATGCGTCCGGCTATTGAAATTTGCCGATAATCACTTTTGTGACGTTCGTAGTTTTCCAGGATTTCCGCTGCGGAGGCATTCACTTCAAAAAGTTCTGCAGGATAGGGATCAATTCCGAGTTTCTCTAATTCCTCTTTGGCCTGCCTGCGGATAATTTCCTGCTCACTCAATTGCATAGATAAAATTTTGGCAAAAATAAGTGATTATCCTGAAGTTAGAGGGAAGATGGTCATCAATTATGTACAACCTTTGCAGTGATATTATCCATGTAAAGCACCGAAGCCTCACCTGTGGCTGTAATCCCAACTTCCAAACTTGTTTGGACCGAATTAGAAGTAGGTAATGTTTTGCCTTGTGCATCAATAATTAAGGTTCCATTCTGCCAGATTTTTATTTTACCGCCATCTTTATCGTCCATTAAAAAATAAGCTTCTACATGTACCCATTGTTTAGTTGGAAAAATAACTTCCTGACCAGTAGCTTGCTTGTACGTAGGCTTATCACCATACTTTAATTCAACGGCCAAATGCAGGTTATTCTTAAAAATTAAACGAATGCCTGGCGATTCACCGAACCATTTATTTTCTAAATCAATGATGGTTAACGGCATTCCTTCATCGATGTAATAGTCAGCTTCAAACCACAATTCATCCAGTTTGTCTACAAACAAGAGTGTGCTTTCGATGGAAGACTTGGATGTTACCATAGAAGGCAAGGGCGCTTCTGCAAAAAACTTTAAACACGCATTGGTCGGAACTACCGGATCACTGACAATATCAATGCGATTATCATCGAAGGTACAAATATTGTTTAAAATACACTTTCTCAATTCCACATAATCTGCAATAAGGGGATTGGCCGGACTTTGGAGTACAAAATCGGTCCAATTGTCGGATGTATCTGCTACACTGCTAATAAACAGGTCGACAAAGTTTGTATGGTTTTCAAAATTTTCATTCAAATTATTTTTTACCCTGATAAGTTGGTCTTCAGCAGCATACGTATAGATAATGTTATTCTCAAAAACATAGTTGTCGCTAATAAAATCAGGATCAAAGTACGTTTGATAGAACTCACAGTTACCGTTTTCCTTTAAAAATATTTCACCACCTGTCGTTAACAAGTAACTTTTGGAGTCAATCACTCCTTCGTCTAATACCAAGTCTCCTGTTGGACAGTTGCTATCTTCGTTCTGCTTACATGAGAAGAACACTAAGACAAAAAACAAAATCAAGATTCGATTCATGAGCTTACAGGGATTGAATAATTTAAAAAACTTTATACTGTACCTTGTTTCCTCCTTCTATTGAGTTCCTTTTGTATCAGTGTAAGTTCACGACTGCTTTGTCCAGCAACCGAAGTATTCTCATCCGCTCTTCGGAGCAAATATGGCATCACCGATTTCACCGGGCCATAGGGTACATATTTAGCCACTTGGTAACCCGCATTTGCCAGGTTGAAAGAAATATTATCGCTCATTCCATATAATTGGGCAAACCAGAATCTTTCATCATTATTAGCGATTCCGTGTTTGTCCATCAGTTGCGTCAAGTATTGATTGCTATACTCGTTATGCGATCCGCACATGGTAGCGATACGATTTTCCACACAAAATTCCAATGCATCAGAAAAAGCCTTGTCGCTGGCTTCCTTATCAGGTTGAATTGGGCTGAGGTATCCAAATTTTTCTGCACGCTCACGTTCTTTTTCCATATAAGCACCTCGAACCAATTTAGCACCTATGACGTAACTCCCTTTTTCAGCAGTATAAAATGCATCTTTTAAATTCTGAAGTGAGGCTGTTCGGTACATCTGAAAAGTGTTGAATACAATCGCTTTTTCGGAATTGTATCTTTTCATCATATCATACGCCATGGTGTCAATCGGATCTTGAATCCACGTCTCCTCTGCATCAATCAACACCGGAATTTTAAACTCAAAAGCTTTACCACAAATACGATTCACACGATCGCGGATTTTTTCAAAGGCTTGTTGTTCTTCAGCGGTCAATTGTTCTTTGCGTTGAATCTTTTCAAGAAGTTCAGCCGAAGCGATGCCCGTCATCTTAAACACGCAAAATGGACTGCTACCGGATTGATGCGCTTTCTCGATTGTATGAATGGTTTCACTCAGGACATTTTCAAAGCCCTCATCTGTTTTTTCGCCCTCCACTGAATAGTCAAGAATGGTACCCACTCCATAACGGGTTAAACGATCAACGGCATCCTTTGTCTTATCAATACTTTCTCCTCCGCAGAAATGATAAAACACGGTTTTCTTAATAATGCCTTCAATGGGAAGTCCGAGTTTCAGCGCCCACTTTACCGATCCGGTAGCTATTCCAGAAATCCAGGGATGATTGACCAGTGAGAAAATAAAATGTGCTTTTTTAAGCTCTGCATCCGACTTGTAAGAAAATGCAACGGAGGTGTCTTCAAAGGAGATTTTCGGCTCTGATTCCATAAGTAAAAAGGTGCGCCCACCCGTACGAAAAGGTACCTTCGGGCGGTCAAAGATAACCGATATAATTTCCAAAAATCAAACCTGAAAGGCGTAAACAAGACCTGTCAGAAGCTACTGTACCCTATCGCACTCGGCCTTCGGAGTTTGTGATTTGGCATTTTTAATGGGTAATTTTGAAGCGATGTGACCAGTTATTAGAAGCCTGAACACGACCCAAAACAATGATCATTAAGTTAAATCTGAATCGAAGTAATGCTTTCTGAGAATATCATCGTTACAAAAAATCCTGGTTCAGACTTACAGAGTTTTCTTTCTAAAAGGCAATATTCAAACCTAATTGTATTGACGGATGAGAATACTGCTACTTTTTGCTATCCTTTAATAAAGGACTATTTACGAACCCATAGCCTGATCAGAATACAAAGCGGTGAAGAGTCTAAAACTCTTCAAACATGTTCAACCATTTGGCAGGCCATGACCGATGCAAAATTAGATCGTCATTCTGCATTGATCATTATTGGAGGCGGAGTATTAGGTGATATGGGAGGGTTTTGTGCAGCCACTTTTAAGAGAGGTATTGATTTTATAACAGTGCCGACTACCCTTTTAGCACAGGCAGATGCCAGTGTTGGCGGCAAGCTTGGTATTGATTTCAATCATTTTAAAAACCACATCGGTGTATTTAAAGAACCAGCCCTCAACTTAATTTATAGCGGGTTTCTGAAAACGCTACCCAATAATGAATTGCGATCTGGCTTTGCCGAAGTCATTAAGCATGCGCTGATTTCAGATAAAGATCTCTGGAATCAGATCTGTTCAAAAGAACTAAAGGATCAGCCCTGGGAGACTTTGGTGCCAAAATCTGTGGAGTTCAAATGTACTGTAGTAAGTGAAGACCCTTATGAAAAAGGGCTTCGTAAAATTTTAAATGCCGGCCATACGTTGGGACATGCCCTGGAAACCTTTTTCCTGTCAAAGGGCAACAAAATTCTTCATGGGGAGGCCATCGCAGCCGGACTTATTGCCGAGGCCCATTTGGCATTGAGGTGGAAATTATTGGATGAGACCTCACTCCGGGAGATCGAGTTTTATATTCTAAAAATCTTTGGGAAACTGAATATTCAGGAAAATCAACTAAAAGAGATTGCTTTGTTGTGTTTACAGGACAAGAAAAATAAGGGCAATAGAGTTCTGTGCGTCCTTCTCGATGGGATTGGAAGGGCTAAATATGACGTGGAAATCAGTCTTGACGAGATCGAGGCGTGCTTGGCATACTATCGTTTACTTCAAACATAGTGAACATCAGAATCCTCTGAAGATTCATTGTCCTTTTTGAAGGTCTTTTTGATAGTATCGGCCTTCTTAGCTATAAACTC